>JASFEL010000001.1:0-21056 GCA_050124855.1 Candidatus Thorarchaeota archaeon
GCACCAGCATCTTTCATGGACTTAAGTTTGTCTCGAGCAAGTCTGATGGCTAGCTGCTCATTCACCGGTAAAACTGTAGCACCGCAGCACTGCTTCCACAGGGGGTAATCAATTACTGTAGCACCCGTAGCATCAACCATCTCTTGTAGAATCTCAGGTCTGAATTCCGTCACGTCTAATGGACGCAAGAGATGACACCCATAATGAATAGCAATTCCCACACCGTCCAAAGGTTTTGTAACTCTCTTTTTTATTTCCTCGATTCCAATGTCTGTGTACATTGCCTCGATAATGTGCCGAACATTGATAGAGCCCTTGAACTCTAGGCCCATCTTCTTCAGTTCGGTGTTGACCTTCTTCAAATCGTCCTTGTGATGTTTGAGGTGATAGAGTACGTCTTTTAGAGATCCAAAACAACCATTGCATGGGGTCACAATATCATGACCGCTCTTTTCTGCGATAGCAATTGTGCGTGCATTGACTAAGAGCCAGCCTAAGTAGTCAATTGATCGAAGATTGGGGCTGCCACAGCATGCGACATCCTCAAGGTAATTGAGGTCCATACCTAGAGCTTCAGCTACTTTGAACATTGCGGCCTCGTAGTTGGGGTAATTGGCTGGAACACTACAGCCCATGTACAAGCTATAGACTGGCATTTTATTCTCCATCCTCCACAAGTCTGCCTGTCCGAGTGCTTTTCAGAATCGACTGTATGCCCTCTATAGATAGACCGGGCACTTCTGGCTTCAGGTCTAGATCCTCACGCTCCCAATCATTGATGACTTCATAGAGCTGTCCCTTCTCAATCAGTTCCTTCCCCAAGGCAAGAACGTTCTCAGGTACAATTCCCTCTTCGGCTGCTAAGTTTTTGCAGTCGAAGAATATGTCAGTAATACGCACCTTTTGAGGACAACGCTCTTGGCACTGGAAGCATGTCAGACACTCCCAGATCTCCTTGCTGGAAAGAACTTCATCCCTCATACCAAGGAGAATCATACGAATCAGTTGGTGCGGCATGTAGTCCCATTGATTGGCAATGGGACATGCAGCAGTGCAAGTGGAACATGCAAAACAAGCTGAAAGCTCCTCGCCGTTTGGCATACTGCCGATATCATTGCGAAACGTGGGGTCCAGCTTAGTCATGTCAATAGGGTCAATCAGGGTAACTGGAGGACCATTCTTTTCTTCGGTTTCTGTCATGAGGGATGCACCTCTAGGATATGACCGACGCAGTGACTGAATGCGACAGCGGAATTAGGGACCTATATTAAAGGTTTGCAGAAGGAACACGTTTTTGGGCGAATCAGAGGACAGGGTCTTGTAGAAAAAGATAGATTATGTTTCAGGTAGACCTTTCTTATAGATAAGAAAAAGAAGCCCAAACGTGCCAAGAAGGACTACTGCTTCATACATTATGATGTTCAAAAGATCTTGACTGAACAGAGGGTAGGACAGTGCTCCTACAAGAGCAAAGATGCAGCATGTAATGGCCACGAGGTAGAGTATCCATTGTGATTGCAGACGCATGTCATCACTGATATGTGTGTCACTCTTAGGATTTTCTGTTACGAAGCTCAGGGCATGCTGAAGAGAATCTGTTCAATTTGTGCATGGAGGGATTCCCAGTGGCTGATTGTTTCCATGCTTAGCTCAGTGACAAGTTTCAACACGTAGCCCTTTAGGTCATCGGGACTGCCTCGCAGTTTTTCGAGCATTGAGTTATTGTCATCAAGAAGACGGAGTGCTCCAGAAATAGCAATCTGAAACTTCTCATGTCCTTTTTCAATTGATTCTCTAGATGATTCAATTTGCAGCAGTACTTCTCGTAATTGATTTGCTAGTGAATCATTCTCCACTAGTCACTGCCTCCTCCATCAGTCGAAACTCTCACCACTGTACCATCAGTAAGCCAGACCTTCGCATTAGCTGCGGGGATTGTTATCAGGTCCTCCTTCTTGAATGGGCCATATGTACGCTCATCAATTCCAATAATAGAATCATCTATCGAACGTAGGAATCTCACAATGACATAGTCCACCACATCGTCCTGAGAGGGCACCTCTCCGTCATTATTAGGTTGAGTCAATGTTGAGGAAGGTATTCCTGTGAGAGTTTCTCTGATAAAGTTTGAATGCCCCTGAAAACCGCGGAGAAGTCTGTTGTAGAGTTCTTCTTCGGATAAAACCATGGCACCTAGAGGGCGTCTTTGTGCCATTGCGGCTCGGATTATCTTTTTTCTACGTAACATTAAGAGGTCCTTGAGCATGAACTCTAGATTTAGGGCCTCTTGTGTATACATGTCTGCTTGAAGCTGGTTCTCAGCAGGAGTTTCTGTTAAGGCGTACCGAATCTTGGATAGGTATTCTGTCATCTTACTGAGACGTAAGTCTTCAAGATTCTGAAGTTCTTCATTCGCCGTTTCAGTAGCCCAAGCAGCACTAATATCCTTGTATAGCGTATTACTCAATCGTCGCCACTCCCTTACATAACATGAATACAGCCACTTCCATTGGTAACTCCACGCTTTCCTTATGAAATGGACCATAAGTGTCATCGCCAATTCGGATTTTCGGGACGGGGAGCACACTCTCGAATCGTAGCTTCAGATTGCCATTTCTCACTGCAAGTGCGTCGCTGAACGGGTCAAATTGATCAATCTCATCACGAGTCAGAAGTTTTACTGAAAACCCAGTCTTTCCATTAAGACTGCCAATAAGACGAATTACCCGTCCTATGTCATGGGTCACTGGAAGATCGATTTCTCCGCCAAATGACTCTACTGCCTTGATTGCAATCTCCTGCCAGAACTTATCCCCCACCCCTTTCACCTTGGGGCTCAAAATAGGCGGTTCTCTCAAGAGACCCTTGATTGCAGATTCTTTGTGTGCCCTGAGCAGACGAACCCATCGCTCCGTTCCACTGTAAGATTCAATATTTTGGATAAACTTAATCATGGCTTCTGCTACCCGATTGCCCCAGCCAGGCACATCAAGCTGCGGATTGCTCCTTGTAGGTAGAGGTACATTTTTGGAAACTACGATTACTCTGTGTCTGTCCATTGGAGAAGTTTCTTTTGTGGGGGTAATTCTGAACCCCATTCCAGTGATATAATGTGCAATTTCTGTACGACCATCTGAATCAAGGTGGAAGACTCGGGGATCACGGACTCTCATATGGTATCCTCTGTGACCGCTGAAATTCAGCTGGATACGTTCAGGATCAATTCCAAAGTCTTGGACCAAGAACCCATCAAGGACCTTTATCGTTTCTTTCTTGGCATCCTCTAAGCACTTGTCACATAGCCATTTACGAGTAATGAAACTCTGCCCTCCACACTTTGGACAGCCTGTATTGGGAGCAGGGCCCTTGCCCGCTTCAAGACAGCTTGACTCATTACATCTCCAAGAGTCATGCTCCTTGGTGCAAGGGGAATCGAGATGATCTGCATCAATATCAAAGATAAGCTCAGCACCCTGCCATCCCTTATCCCGAGAAACCGGGATGTTGTAGAAAGCTGCAGAGTGATAGACACTATGAGGAGCCACTTCCACTAACTCTTTGAGCAATGCTTTCTGTGTGCGAAATCCTATGTGACGTATCCAATTGGTCACTGTTATGTCAGTAGAGCCACAGAATGGACAAGAGGGATATCTATTGAATGCAATACCTGAACGGTCGCAGCCATAGGCCACTTCGTTTCCCGAATCATCCGTCTTAGTTCCTGATGGACAGCTCCAAGCATATTCCCAATCCTCAAAGGCGAACTCGCGCGTGTGAATCTTGTTAGGTTCATCAACCTTGGCTTGATTTGACTGATAGTAGTTCTGAAATGTCAGGCGTAGGAATTTGCTTCTCGTTTCCCAAGTACGATTTGACATGCTTACAACCTCGTCATCGGCGACTTGGAATTGAAATCTGTCTTCATTGATGGTTCATTATGATTGAAGACATGATTCTCTATCAAGTCGATCTCCGATCCCGCTCCACACGAGGTGCCAGAATGAAACTGATGCTGCCTATCTCTGCTATTGGAAACTCGAGTAACATGGGTTTGTTTTCACTAAACTGGAGCGTGAGACTATCTGTTGACATTGCTTTTGCGATTTCAGACAGATAGTTCAGTGCATACATAGCCGTGGGTTTGGCACTCACTTCGAGATGAAAAATCACTGATTCGTCTCCGGCTGCCTTCATCGAGACCTCCGCCTCTCCAGTATCGCCTTCACCTGTGAATGTCAGTGTCTTACCACTGGCGGCTATCCGTAGATGACTAGACACTACTCCAATGTCTTTCACAGCCTGTTTGAACGCATCGGCAAACATCTCAGCCTTTGCATCAAACTCCAATGATGGTTTCTTGGTACGCTCATCTGGAGCAGTCAGGAGTTGAAGTTTGAACTGCCTCTGTGCTTGTCCAATCATCTTTATCTCAAATCGGTTATCATCCTCGTCCAGCCTGAACTCGAGTCGATCATCACCAGCCATTCGCTTGCTGATTTTATTGAGCTCGTCAACTCCAAGGCATATATCGTAATTGCCATCGCAGTCATACTCTTGGAATATCTTGGCAGGCAGAACTAAATCTACCATTGCAGCTTTGGACGAGTCCAGCTGTCGTAAGATTATACCACTTTTGGATACGATGAAGTGCACCTCTGTCAAGAGTGTTGCCAAGGCATCTACAATTTGCTTCCATGTGCTAGTACTATCAAGAGTTGCATGAAACATCTCGACGCGCCTCCAGTTTCTCTGGGATATATTGTCATTCGTGTTACCCATTAAAATGTACTCGTCTACCTGTGAACTTCATTCGTCAGCGGTTGAAAAGGGCAGATTCTTTCCATCTACCTAGACAGAGCCCTGATGACTTCATCTTCCATTTCAATTGCCTGTTTGTACATCTTAGTGTCGAGGTTGTTGATATTATATGCCAAAGAAGCTGCAAGTCTGAGCTCTTTTCCATCAGAGCCGGTTTTTTCTGTGACTTCACCTATTAACAAGTACTTCTCAGCAACATTGAGAGTACCTTCTACAGTAACAATGATTTTCGCAGCATCATCTACATTGTCATAGATATCTTGTACCAAGGAAGCACCTGGATTGGATTCGATTACAATGCCCATTATCCGCACGGGGCCTTCAGTATCAGCTGATAACGAACGGACTGTGACCATCTTAGCAGGTTTTCGACGGGGGTATTTCTTTTCCTCAGTCAAGGTTATCACACTGTATTTAGTTCAGACAGAGTCTGATATTAAGTCCTCCACTTAGCCACCATAGTTGCGCCAAGTGTGTTTGCATTCAGTACATCTATAGAACTCGGTGGCACCCTCATCGCCACGTCTTGTCTGAACAGTCCAGTAGTATGCGTCATTGTGGCCACATTTTGGACAACTCGCCTTGGTGATAGGCATTGGAATAGAATCATCCTCAACTACTACAATCTTGTCGCGAGGTGTCTTCTCAAGACGATGAGAAACAGTAAGCCTGCCCTTGATTGGTTTGGAATGCCCACAGCTTCGACATTTCAAGTGTCTTGATCCATCCTCTTCAGTTACAGGGATCATCATTGCGCCACATTTGTCACAAAATTCCATATTTCGGCACTCCGAGTTCTCGCTGGCACTGCGCCCTTTCAAATTAAGCCTTGCTGAAGGACAGTATACGGCAACGAATCATTCAGATTGATCAGGAAGGAAGCTCATTACGTCAAGTAGTAGTTTCTGAAAGGCACAAGAAGCTATCTCTCCCTCCTGCTGCCTATTTGTTTCCGACTCAATGTTAAGCTCCTTAACGAGACTCGAAACTATCGACTCAATGGTAAGACTACCAGTAAGCCAAAGATAGGCCATTATCGCCTCATATGCGTCGGCAGCTGCACCTGAATCTGTCCTTCGTCCAATGTGAGTGTAAACTGGTGTGTCACGAATAGCACGTGCAAGAACTGAATCACGTACTTTCTCTCCTGTAGGTCCCCTTAGAACTTCGGACTTGGCCAGAGAATAGCAGAGGTTGACGAGATTGTCACCTAGCTTCGCTAGACCTTTATTTCTCATGATAGCTTTTGTGTTTGGGTGTTCTTTGAGGAAACCCCGCATCATTGACTCACCAACGAAAGGGCTTCATATTCCCTGTTCTAGTCTACGCTATAGTCCGATACAGCCTGATTAACATCCTTGCGGAACTCTTCAGTGCGTGCCAGCATCTTCTCGAGAGCTTCTCTAAGGACCACAGTCGCCTGTCGCCTTGAGGATTTCTTTGTCCTCACAGTGACTATAGGACTTGCAAGAAGTGGATGGTCGATATTATATCCAGCAAATTCTACTGCCGGTTCTTCGAGAAGGGTCTTGCGTAATAGATTGCAGAACCCATGGTCTTCTTCTTGGAACTCGATTTTCAGTTCATATCGATCTTGCTCGATAACTTTTGGCTTCATCTAATGTCATCTCCGGTCTCTATCTCGACGGCCCCGACCTCTGCTGTCCCTTCTATCATCGAAACGTCTAGAGAATCGGCCTCCATCTCTGCCACGGGGTCCGCCTCTGCGGTCATGTCGTCGATCGTCATAGGACCTCCTTCGGGGTGCAAGGTCCTGTCTTGTTTCAATTCCAAACATTACCCCATAGTCCTTTGCTACTTCACGTGTTTCACGATTTTCACAACGGAGACAAATGAGATTGTTGTAAGTGGTAAGTGTAAGTTCGTATCCACATTTCACACACTTGGCACCTAAAACACCTAATTCAGGACCCACGAGACTTAGTTGGACGGGTATCTCATGTGTATTGAGAACTGTTGCTCTAACGATGTCTCCCTTCCGTAACACATCTCCCATGGACTTCACAAAACGTCGGGTTACGTTGCTTATGTGAATCTCACCAATATAGGTACTTAGAACATCCTTGTCATTTCGTTTTACAATAGTGACCTCAGCACGTTGTTCCCAAGCATTGGTGACCTCTCCAATCACGATGTCGCCTCTCACTGGGAGCGCAAGCCTCATGCTTCCATCACCCTCAAGTACTCTGATACTTCGGTCCTTGAGGTCGATGGCAACTCCACCGGAAGTTGCCGCATAGACGATTCCATCCTGTTCATATGTACCGAAACCAGGCATCAGCTCTTCAATAACACACAGCTGGTCTCCAGGGACTACGATGTCCCCACTTTTTACATCAGCCATTGTACTTCATCATTCCTCTTGTCTGCATATGCGATAAAGGTCCACTCCAACCAAATGCTTCTGTTTCCTATGAAATTTGTAGAGTCGAGGTATTGGAAACTCGAAAGTTTCGACCTGTGTTATCTTTCCTCCAAGGTCTTCAATTTTGGAATCCAGGAAAGCCCTATTCTTTTCACCGGCCAAGTGCATGCTGTATGTGACTTTCGCGATTGATATTGCCTTCCTCAGGAAGCTCAGGTCTGCACCTCTCTTCTTGACTCCGAAAGGTGGATTGGTCACCACAGTGTCAATGGGCCCTAACACTTCAAATGAGGTAACATCCCCAAGGACCCAATCTGTTGTGTTATCAGTCCTGAGTGAGGCTGAATTCTTTTGAGAGACCTTTAAGGCTTTGGATTGCACATCAAGGCCAACAACGTGGGATGCTCCTAGAAGAGCAGCTCCAATGGCAAATATACCATTACCACACCCAAGATCGCAGATGATCTTGTGCTTTATGTCATCGTGTTCCATGTGAGCGGCGAAGAGAATGGCTGCTGCAATATTGGCTGGTGTAGGATATTGTTCTAAAGAGACCTCATACTCCCCTATTCTTTCGATTGACTGCAGTATGATTTCAAGATCTCTTAGGAGCAATATTCAATCACCCAGCAATGTGAGATGTACAGAAAACCGACCTTGATGAATCCTACGGACAGGAAGAAACTTGGTTCTGGTAATACGTACCTTTAACTGGACGATATCTCCATATGTTCCATAGGCTCCAGTGGAAATCCAGTGGAACTTGCCTCATCTTCTGATGGAGAAACGAGAATATGGAGAAACCTCTAGACAAGCTTTTCGACAAGTTCCTTCAGGGTCAGGCCATTTTCAGAGACAGAAATGCGCTAAGACCAACGTATGTGCCTGATGAACTCCCCTACCGAAACGAGCAGATGAATCGAATCGGTGCGATTTTAGGGCCTACGCTCCGTGGAGCTCCACCATCAAACATCCTGTGCTATGGTAAGACTGGTACAGGAAAGACGGTTGTGGCGCGCTACGTTCTAGACCTGCTTGTAAAGAAAGCTACAGAAAGCGGGGTCAGACCACCACTGACTGCACATATCAATTGCAGAATTGTTGGTACAAACTATAGAGTACTGCGTCAATTATGTGAAGACATTGATGCAAGGATGCCAGATGGTTCTGAAGTGCCCTTCACAGGTCTGCCGACTGATGAGATTAGATCCATCTTCAAGAAGAAGCTCGATTCGGATTCTAGCATAATGGTAGTTGTGCTTGATGAGGTGGACTCACTTGTGAAACGTGATGTGGGTCAGGGTAATGATATTCTCTACGGATTAACTAGAATGAACGGAGAACTGGAGAAGAGTCGAATCTCAATAATCGGGATAAGCAATGATTTGAAGTTTAAAGAGATGCTGGATCCCAGAGTCCTCTCGACATTGGGAGAAGAAGAAGTCATATTTGCACCATATAATGCGGTCGAGCTGAAAGGAATCCTACAACAGAGAGTGGTAATCGCATTCAACAAGAATGCCATTGGCGAGGAAGGTGTCATCAACCTCGTGGGGGCTCTTGCCGCCCAGGAGCATGGTGACGCAAGAAGAGCACTGGATCTTTTGAGGACCGCAGGCGAGCTTGCTGAACGCAACGGAGATGAGAAAGTAATTCAAGGACATGTTCGTGAGGCTCAGAAGATAATCGAACGGGACACAATAACAGAAACTGTAAAGACACTCCCCATGCAGTCAAAGGCAGTCCTCTTCTCAGTCTACGCCTTAGCTAGCAAGGGACAGAAGGATATCTTCACAGGTGAGTGCTATAACGTCTATTCGGAGATTGCACAGTCCTTGTCCTTAGACACACTCACACAGAGACGTGTTTCAGACTTAATCTCGGAGCTTGATATGCTAGGCCTCATCAATACGTCTGTCATCTCAAAAGGACGATATGGCCGTACAAAGAAGATACGACTCGCTGTGAGTAAGAAACAGATTGGGATAATCCTTGATGAGGATGTACGACTTGGCAAGATAGCCGAAGAAGTTCTGTGAGCTCGCGTCCATTTTAGTATCCAATCATGTCGTAGAAGAGCTTGACTTCTGGCGCACCTGTACTCAAGTTAAGAAGGGTGACGATGCCAGGAGTGGGTTCGATTCCTTGTTTGCGCATGAACTCGGTCTGAGCTTGGAAAGTACCCGAGTTGATTATCTGGACTCTATGACGAGTGCGTACCATAGCATTGTGGTGTGCATGTCCAAAATGGATTACGTCTGGCGGCGTATCTATGACCATCCAGTCTCGATGAAGAGGGGCTAGCTCTGTCTTCCCACCGAAAAGAGGCGCTAGATGTCGTTTCTCAAGAAGTGACTTCATTGGAATGGCGGGTTTCTTGTATGATGCACTTGGGATGTTTGTCACGAGGTCATCTAACGAGTCACCATGAGTGAGTATGAAATTGACTCCCTCCACAACTACTTGGCAAGGGTCCCCTAGCATGATGATGCGATCACCCAAGTCATAGAGGGGCTTTGCAAACTCCTCAGGAATTGGAGGTCTTGGAAGTGCCTGTCTACATGCATCATGATTTCCAGGTATGCATAAGATTTTGATTCTGTCAGGTAGATCACGAAGTTTGCTAGCCAATAGAGCATATTGATCGTATATACTCGGTACTGCTAGGTCGCCTCGTTGCTCAGGATACACTCCAATACCATCCACCAAGTCACCTGCAATGAAGAGATATTCGGTTCGTTCTACCATACGCTTTTCAGAATCGTCAACATCTTTTCCACTTAGCCATTGAATGAAACGGTCAAACTCATCCTCTAGGAACTCGTTGCTGCCACAATGCAAATCCGAAATGAAAGCCGCATAGACTTGGCGTTGTGCCCTTCCACTCTCTCTGATCATTGGAATGTCAGGGAAAATCAGGTCATCTGCAATCATCCTTCCATCTTGATCGACAAATCCCGAAACGCATACAATTTCGTCCAAAAGGACTGAATTTGCCTTCTCGGCTAGCTGTTGACCATTTCGTCCCTTGAGGCTTGTAGGAACTACACAGATTATGGACCCCTTTGAATCTTCGATATCAAGGATTATGTTGTCAGACTGAGAGGTCCTCTTGGTTCTCACAATGCCAATCACCATCAGACTTGGTGGTCGGCTACCTCTGCGTCCCTCACTTTGCAGCACCCTATATTGTCTTGAGTCAATCCCTCTCATTCGTGCATCTGCAGGAGAAATTGCACCTCGTGTGTCCATTCGACCTGCAAAGATATTCTTGATTCGACTATATCGGTCAGCAAACAAAGCTAAGAAATCGTCTACAGTGCCCTCTGAACCAACTGAGTCCTTGTCGGGGCTCTTAAGAACCCGAATTGACCAGGTCGATGTCTCAATCAGTCCCAAATCTATTGGATCAGCGATTTCAATGGGTTTTTGAGCTTCAATTGGCTCGAGCGAGGCTTCTGATTCCGTGCTTTCGTTATTCAATAGGCGTTCTATGAACTCGCGCGATAAGACCGATGGGCATGATCTTTGCATGCAGTTAACGATTATAGAGTCTACTACATGACTTGGTGATTCCAGACTCAGGACGTATTCTAATGCAGCAGGAGATATCTGGAAACCCGAATTGATTAGCTTCTTCAGCACATTTTGTCGGTCAGATTGCATCAATGGATACCGCATCGATGATACTTACGTTTCCATTTTAAACGTCTGCTCTCTTACGTCCGCGCTTGAAATCAAGGCTAGGCTCTTACTTCATTCATGTCCTTGAGAAAAAGAAAAGCGGTAAGTGTAATAAGCCAGAATTTCAACATTGATTTGGCGCCATCCGGCCCCAGGTGGAGCGAATGGTCAATTATAGAAAACTCCAGCAGACAGGCGGAGAGAAGGGTAGTTCATTCTCGATAATCCTCCCGAAAGACTGGGTAAAGAAGAGATGGGACCTCAGCAAGGGCGACAGTGTCGTTGTTGCTGAACGAGAAGACGGATGCCTCATAATAGATCCACGGCCTCAAAAACCTGGAGACACAAGAACAACGGTCATTCAAATCGAACAAAATCTACGATGGGAGATAACTAGCAAGTACCTGTTAGGATTCGACGAGATTCGTGTCGTAAGTGGCACTCCGATAACAAACCTTCAAAGACTAGAATTGAAGAGATTGATTAGCAGGTTCGTGGCCTTGGAAATTACTGATGAGATAGAGGAGGACGACAGGCATGAGATTGTGGTGAGATGCCTGGTTGATCCTTCAACTCTTCCTGTGCACAAAGCTATGAGAAGAATGAACCTGATTGCATCTAGAATGCTGGATGATGCATTGAGGGTTTACTTTGACGGTGCACGAGAGTCTGCAGAAGACATTATTCAGAGGGATGAGGAGGTAGATCGTCTGTTCTTCCTGATTGTAAGAGAACTCAGGTCTGCTGTGCAATATCCTCGAATTTCAGAATTAATGAGCATCGCCCCCGTTGAGGCTCTGGATTTGAGATTGGCTGCTCAGTATATAGAACGCATTGCAGATTTATCAGTTGATATCGCTAGAACGACGGAAAATGCAGTGGAGAAGAGCCTCGTGAAGAAAATGGAACCAATCGCTAACAGGGTCAGAACAATGTTGGTTAAATCCGTAGAGAATCTCTTCAAATTCGACTCGAAAAAGGTGACATCTGTTATCAAAGGAGAGAAGGAACTGATTGAAGACATAGCGAAAATTCGTCAGTATCTCCTCTCAAAGTCAAATCGTGAACCACATACAGAACTGTTTGTAATAGACTGTCTATTGAGGATTGGAGAGGCTGCAAAAGATATTGTGGATTTGGCATTGCCACAGAACTGAGAGGTGTGTTCGATGGGTCAGAAGCTATTTGGAACTAGTGGGATTCGCGGTGGTATAGACTCGAAAGTAACCGTAGATCTTGCTCTTGGACTTGGACGTGCATTAGGATCTCTCCTGAAAGGCCGTGGAACCGTAGGTGTAGGTATCGATGCAAGAACATCTAGAGAGATGCTAAGAGGCGCTTTTGTTTCTGGCTTATTATCGACCGGGGTGGATGTGATTGACCTAGGAATAGCTCCAATGCCTACTGTGGCATATCATAGCTCAATCACCGGTGTATCTGCATCTGTGATAATCACAGCAAGTCATAACCCACCAACTGACAATGGCTTCAAGTTCTTCCTATCAGGCCGCGAGTTCATTCAATCCGAGGAAGAGTTTCTGGAAGCACGAGTTTCCGATCATAAATTCATCAAGGCTGATTGGCAAACCATTGGTAAAGTTCGATGTCTGGATATCAGGAGGCAATATCTTGACCGGGTCAGAGATTTTGTCTTGAGTAGAGGAGGAAGAAGCAAAGGAACGAAAATCTTGGTTGATGCCGCAAATGGAGCAGCCACAAACTATACACCCCATCTTCTCAGGGAACTTGGATTCTCAGTTACAACAGTGAATGCTCATCAAGACGGCCACTTCCCTGGAAGACCAGCAGAACCTTCTCCAAAGAATCTGAAAGACACGATGAAGATGACTGCTGACTCTGATTTTTCAGTGGCTCTGTGTCATGACGGGGATGGCGACCGCCTTGCTGTGATTGATGAGGATGGAAAATTCATAGACCAGAACAGGGTCATAGCACTGTTTGCTAGAGATGAAGTAGGACGCAAAGGAAGAGGCACAGTTGTGGTATCAATCGACACATCCAGTGTCATTGATGAAGTCGTTCGTGCTGAAGGCGGTGAGGTGGTTAGAGCGCCCCTTGGGTCGTTGCAGGAAATTCTTGCGACTAGAACTGATGGGAGTATTGTATTTGCCTCAGAACCTTGGAAGCCGATATTTGTTGAGCTTGGATGGTGGATGGATGGTGTGACGGGTGCTGCTAGGTTTGCTCAGATGATGGATGAAATGGGAGATGGCAGCTGTATCAAGTTGATGAAGTCAATTCCTGAGTATCCTATTCTTCGTGACCACATCCCTTGTCCAGATGAGATAAAGCCACGATTTCTCCCTATGGTCAAGGAGATGCTTGTTCCAGAGATTAGTGATATCGAACAGATTCTTGAAGAAGATGGAATCAGGATTGAGCGAAAAGATGGATCATATGTCCTTGTCAGGGTATCAGGGACGGAACCAAAAGCCCGGGTCTATATTGGTGCTAAGAACCAAGCGACTCTAGACAAACTGGCCAATCTATCAATGGACATTATGAAACGTGCTGCAGAAGCAGCGAGTAAGTGATTCTTAGAGTTACAGTTAAATCGGAATTCCAAACCATTACTCATGCTAAACTCGTGCCGGGGTCTCCTAGTGGCTATGGAGGCGGTCTCGAATCTGCCTCTTAGGCAAGAGATAACCGCTGCCCTTTTGCGGTGCGTGAGTTCAAGTCTCATCCCCGGCGCCACTATTCTTATAGCATTCAAATAGGGCAAGATTGTGATTGTGTTGTTCCAAGAACTCCTCATCCTTATGCTGCTGCTTGCATTCATACTTCTGATTTGGTCGGCATATTCATTCCGAAGTTGGAAAAGACAACTTCTTACTGGCCTAGGGAAAGAGAGTAGTATAGCACTAACACCGCAGGGTCCTGTTGAGTACGTTCTTCGAGGAGAAGGCCCAGTCATTCTTGTGATACATGGAGCTCCTGGTGGATATGATCAAGGGCTTTTGGCATCGGAAATGTGGACAGAGGAGAGATTCTCAACCTTGGCAATCTCTAGACCAGGGTATTTGGGAACTCCCTTGAGCGTAGGTGAAGTATTTGACAAACAAGCCGATGCAATCGCTGGCCTACTTGACTCCTTAAGCATCTCTAGAGTTGCTATCCTCGGAGCATCTGCTGGGGGTCCTGTTGCACTGAACTTTGCTCTTCAGTATCCGGAGAAGCTCTGGGCACTCATTATAGTCGCTGGAGTTAGCCAACCATACGAAGTGAGAGAAGATCAGAAGAGCTCGATTCTTGGAAGGATAATGCTGTCAGACTTGTTCATGGATGTTGGAATCTGGTTTTTTGATGTATTGACAAGGCGTTGGCCATCCCTCTCCTTGAAGGAGATGCTTAAGGAGAATGTCACTTTAGACTCTGAGAAAAGGAAGGACTATGCAGAGAGTATTTTGGCTAATCCAGGACAGGTTGATTGGTATAAGAGATTCATCAAGACAACCATCCCTCTAAGTCCTAGGAAATATGGCCTTGGAAACGATTTGGACCAACTTAGTCGTGTTTCCATGCAGGGATTAGAACGAATTCAGTGTCCCACACTGGTCATTCATGGAACTGCTGATGGTGATGTGCCGTTTACAGATGGCAAGTACATAGCTGAATCAATTCCAAATGCTAGGATGTACAGTCTAGATGATGTAGGACATATTGTGTGGTTGGGAGAACATGCAGAGGAGATGAATCAAGACATCCTAAAATTCCTGAGAGAAAATATTGTGGCAGAATGAGATAATCAAGGAAATGGTGCGGAGGGCGAGATTTGAACTCGCGAACTCCTACAAGACGAGGACCTAAACCTCGCGCCTTTGACCAGGCTTGGCAACCTCCGCATGTGTTGCATGAAACCCTCTGGTCTCGATATAATCATTTTGGAACAAAACAAGGTTCTGATGTGGTAGAAACGATTAGCCCTTTTTCTCCCAAGTATTACTGCATCTTGGACAGCGAAAGTGCCTTCTGTAGCCGCCATCTCCCATCATTTCTTTTTTCACCATGGCGACTTCTTTGTAGCCACACCGGGGACATACAATTTCTGTCATAGTAAGTGTCTCCAAATCGTCCTGCGACATATCCCATATCTAGTTTGCTCGGGTGTGTCTAATAACGTCACCATTTTCGGGCGAATACGAGCATTCTCAATCCGTTCACGTCACAAGCTTTTTATTCGACTCGTTGAATGTCGGCGCGGTCCACAGGCCCAGAGCCGTGGACTAAATCGTGATTCTTTGGATTCACTAATACTCACATGAGCGTGAAAGTCGGATGTCCTCAAGAAGCAGACAGGCAGCGGCAAGGACCAGAGACAAGTGGCGTGAGAAAGTCTGGTATCAGATACTCGCACCAGACTACTTTGACAACAAGGAGATAGGTCTCACACCGGCTGGTAATCCTGAGCTATTAATCGGACGAACAGTAGAGCCAACACTGTATGATCTGAATGGGGACTTTGATTCGATCCACGTCAAGATTCGATTCAAGATACTTGAGGTAGTTGGTCAGCAGGCGAACACCGTGTTCCATGGACATGAGTGGAGTTCAGACTATCTCAGAGGTCTTGTGAGAAGAGGTACGTCACGAATAGACTGGATAGGGCCCATTTTGACAAAAGACGATTTCTTGATGCGAATCTCAGTTATAGTTTTCACAAATACTCGAACAAGAACAAGTCAAGAGCACGCAGTCAGAAAGACCATTGAACGAATCATAAGAAAGCATGCTAAACTTCATGTCTTTGATGAGCTGGTTGAGAAAGTGCTGCTGGGAGACCTGGCTTCAGAGGTGCACGAAGAGGTCAAGAAGATAATACCGATCAGGGATTGTGAGATTAGAAAGAGCAAAGTCCTGAAAGGACCTGAGGAAGTAAAGGCACGCAGGGCCAGACTTCGAAGGGGCACCAAGAAAGAGTAGTTCTATCTACTCATGCTCTCCAGTTTGTGTAGAGCCTGTAGAAGAAGTACCATTAGGTTAGCTAGCTTTGTCAGTGCTTCTGTATCATTTTCAGTTTCGAGGACATTTGTCAGAGAAGAGAGTTTGCGAAGCAGAGTTTCTCTGAGCTGAGGAATCAAGACTTTGACTGCCTGAGTTTCAGCTTCTTCGTCGGAGTTGGCATATACAATTCTTCTATCACATGTTGCACAGTATATGTTGTCCTCCACTTTCATGAGAGGCGATCCACACTGTGGACATGATTCTGCCAGCATAGTTGCTCCACGACGGAGAAGTTCAGCCATCTTCTTGACCGAACTGTCATTTGTCTTATCCATGTTGGCCACTATTGGAATGAGGGTATTAGACGATATAAGACAATCCACTATGGAGGTTCTACAATTGGTAAGAAAACAGAGCTCGACGGAAACGTTGATATGCGCAAAATCAGGTCTCTGTCTTGTTGTTCGCACTCCATTTGTGCGTAGAGACAATTCAGAGGTGAGTCCAGATGGACGCCGAAACCCAGCAGAACATCGACTTAAGCAAACAGCTTCTTAAACAGATTGCAGAGAATAACTCGGTTCCCCGAAACATCAGGCGAGCCGCCAACGAGGCCATAGCCGCCCTTGAGAATGAAGCGGATTCTCCAGCCGCCAGAGCACAGAATGCAATTGCAATTCTGGATGAGCCGAATCAAGATCCGAATTGTCCCAACTTTGCTCGAACAAGAATTTGGCGTGTATTGAGCAATCTTGAGCCAATACGTGATGCATGAGCAAGACTAGTGGAGGACGCGACCAGTCAAAACCGCTGACGGTACGATGTTGGTGCCTTATGCCCGGGCCAGTGTTCACCTATGATTAAGGCGAGAATAAGAGGAATCTACGCTCAGTCATTAACGCAGATAATGCTGCAGAACCACTTTGAGATGGTGCAACCTACTCCTGAGGTGGCAAGGAGATTTGGGTTACCCTTCCGAAGTGAGATACCTGATGTTGATATCTGGGATCGAAGTGATCTTCAGGGGATTGTGGCAATTGCCTATGAGTCGATTCTAGCAAAATTGACTGAGGTACTGCGGAGACGTCTTGGATGGGTGATAACACGCACCCCCCGAGTTGCAAAGAGCTCTATCTACAATGGATTTGTTCTTGGTAGAGATGAAAAGACTGGACAAACCCGAATAGACTTGGGAATTATCTCGGGACTACTTCCAGATAGAGGGCTGAGAAGGGGAGATAATGTCATGGTCCAAGTTCGTGCGCATGACTACGGTCGCAAGGCTCCTGTTCTATCATCGAGCATAACAATACCTGGACGTTCTGCAGTGCTTCTGCCAGAACCTGTCGTAAGACTCAGTACTAAAATCAAGGACCAAGAAACAAGAGCCAATCTTATGACTTTGGGAAGAAAGCTGCGCGACCATACTGAGGACTGGGGAATTCTGTGGAGAACTGCTGCAGAGAAGCTCACAGAAGAAGAGCTGCGAAATGAAGTGGAAGATCTTCTTGATGTGGCACAAAGGATCTATTCGAAGTATTCTGAATTAGAAACGACCGATTTGCTCTTTGAAGGGACAAGCAATGCAGATATCGAGTTTCCAGCAGAAGTGAAAGAGGCACTAGACAAGACCAGAGCAAAAATAAAGCCTACAGTAGACAAGCATCATTTCTACAAGAGCGCAGGATATGCACCTTTGGTGGACTTGGTTGAACTGGTGATTGAAGACCGTCCCGAAGAACGGAAGTATATCACATCTAAACTAGACAAGGTAATTGGTCTGGATATGCCAAGAGTCGATGACCCGATTAATATTGAGCATGTGAAGTTGGATGGCAGGTCTATCCTCCTGACAAAAGGGAGAGTTGTCGAAATAAATTCACGGGGACTAGTGATTCGAAGACAGTTTCGCCATACAAGCCGCAAACTCAAGCTTTTGCAGGACTATCCAGAGGGTGTTGAGGTTCCTAGGGACGATGGAGATTATGCACTGACAGAAGTAGTGCCCGGATCTATGACTCTGGTCACTGAATATTATTCGCGAAACGATGAATTGAAAGGAACCTACCTGAACATCAATACTGGTGTTGAGCTCTATCCCAGTAATGGAAGTGGTCCTGGACGTATTCGGTACGTGGATCTTGAAATTGATGTGATTAAGACTCCTTTTGAGGAAAACGGGAGGGTACGTGTGATAGACCAACATCTATTGAAACGTGCAGTTCAAAGAGGATTCATTACAAAAGAGATGGCAAATCAGGCACGATCAAGAGCGGATGCAATTCACGACGAGCTTCTAGGTCAAAGTGGTAGCTGAGTTATTTCATTCAATTGACTTCATTGTGCGTAGGGAAAGATCTATGGCGCTCATCAAGTCTTCGACTGTTGCACCAAGACTCTTGGGTCCCCGACTACATATGATTTCAACTACGAGCACATTCTCTTTGACTCGTGAATCAATCTCAAGTCCTGGTGGCAGTGGAAAATTGTCGGGTGATATAGCTTGAAGAACTTCTTTTGCTTCCAGAGATGATGCGAGATTCAGCTCAATTACTGCTTTCATTGGCTCACCTATTTCTTGCCTCTTAGAGCGCTCGCAATCTTTGACTTTGTTTCTTCAGATGTATCATTGACTCTCAGTGAGTTTGACGATGTGGCATTTGGAAGGATACCTACACTCATTAGGGAACGGAATAAATCTTGAAGGATAAGAGACCCTGATTTCCATATAGCAAATATGCTACTATCTTTTGAAATGACCATCAATCTGTCAGTGTCAACAAAATTTGCTTCAAGTACGACTCGTCCCACATCGCTCAGTGCTTCTTCGCGTGCTTCAGTTTGTGAAATCATATGGGGATAATCGGTTCTTTCGATTTCTGATTCCTGAAGAATTGCGACCATTCGCTCCACACCAGCAATGACCTCTTTCGAGTGTGTCATATATGAATCAAGAAGACCTCGTAGTACACGTGCACGATCACCAATCCAGATAGCAGTAGCAGCACCGGGTTCACCCAGAGTCCAAGCAGTTTCAGCTATAGCCCTTATTCCAGATAGTAAGCGTGCGGGGCTTGCCTCATTTTCCTGTGAGAGTATGAAATCTTGTCCTAAAACTTGATGGATTACACTAGGGTCAAGCTTGGGGAGAAGGTGGTCGTTCATCTTCTTCGCTTCCTCAGAAGTGAGGGAACTAAGAGGCGTCCTGAACTTTGGGTATGGGATATCGGCTTCTTCATAGATCTTATCACAGACTTCAGGCCGACCACTCAGATTGGGTAGATAGGGCCGAATGCTGTAGGCTAGAACTTCATTCAAAGGCATGAAGTTGACTCCGAATAGTCTGAATCCCGTTTTTTCCTCAACGAGGCCTTTCTTCTCGGCTTTTACAACTACCTCTCTAGCTGCACCCTTCAGCTTTGTGGAGTTGGCACTGAGTAATGTTCCCGCAGCAGCAAGCTGCAATTCTTCAGGACCAGTTTTGGCAATTTGATCGGCAAATATGTATGCTGCCGCAGAGAGGGTCCGTTCGTTTCCCAGACAAAGTGATTGGATCTGCTCCGACTCATGAACTCCTCCAATAAAGACGGGATAGCTCTTTCTCTTCGTGATTCGCTTTTTGTCCGCAACGTCAACTCCGATGACAATTACTGACGAATCAGAGTAGGCGCTTCGTAATTTGTTTATATCTTCTGCATGCACAACTGGCTCGACGAACGTCATATGGAATATTTCGCCAGAGTTGAGAATGGATTTGGATAGCATTGCGGAGGCGATTGTGGACTCAGGCATTGATGAGCTTACGATTAGAACGCGCTTACCTGTCTTGAAAGAAAGCTCTGAAAACTGTGTTCTTATGGCCTTGAAACTTGGAGTCTTACGTGACCTGCCGCTCATCTCATAACGTAAGAGCGAGGGCTTGATGATAAAGCTACCTCAACAAAACTGCGGCTTGATCAGGACTATACTTCCAATCTGCGGAAAGAACATGTTTCTTCCTATAGTATTTCGACAGTCTGTGAATCTTGCTCTCGATGAGCTGGAGGCCACGTTTTGATACAAAGTCCTTCTTGTTCTCCTCCAGGTGTCTTCTCATTTTTGCAGCTTTGGCAATCATGTTACGAAGATCTTCAGGAACCTGTCGTTCAAGATTGTTCTCTGTGATGATGTCCAATATCTTCTTCCCGGTTATCACCTTCACCAAAGGTACGCCATATTGATCCCTAAGCAGCATACCAATCATTGATGGGGTATTACCAGCCTTGGCAAGTTCCACTACCTTGTTCTCGACCCATTCTGCATTCTTTTCCTTATCCAACCACTCAGGAGTTTGTAGTGTAGAGGGTCGTCTGCTTCCAGACTGGCCTTTGCGGCGTGTGTGCATTCTTGCCATTAGGATTACCTCTGAGATTCTTAAGTCCCAAGAAACCGGGTCAGCCCCACGGCCAATGGCTGTGGATATAAAGATTGCTCAATGACTTGTTACACTAGTGATATCTACCACGTTCTCGAATCTCATCAACTCGAGAGAGTACTTGTTCTTTTTCTTCGGCATAGATGGTTCTGTAACCGTCAAGAGCGGCACTCCACAGGATTGCTTCAAAATCCCAGTGAGTTGTTTCGAACGCTCGCCTCATTAGATGAAGATCGACTCCCTTCATCTCTACAGTTGCATTCATTTCAGCAAGTCCAAAATCGACAAGCCAAATGTTCCCACTCGGGTTCACAATCACGTTACTGGTTGTTGGATCACCGTGAACCATTCCTCCACGATGCAGCAGACCAATCAGTTTCCCGAATTCTCTGGTGATTTTCCGAAGTCTATCAGCTGCTAGCTCTGCGACTAGCTGCTTGAGCTGTTTGCCTTGAAGACACTCCATTGCAATAGAGTGATTATGCACATCTATCCAATACACCGTTGGAGTGGGGACTCCCAGATTTCTTGCCACTGTCAGCATCTTGCATTCTCTACTCGTCCTCGACGTTCTCAAGAATTCGTCTATATCCTTCAGTAAGTAGGGTTTCTGTGGACGGTGTTTCAGGAGTATTATGCGGCCCCATTGTTCGAGTCTGTATATTATAGACTCTGCACCAATGTTCCAAGGCTCCATCATGACCTCCTCCACACGATGTCTTGTTCATCTGTACGCCATTTTGGAAGGATAGAAGAATCCGCGACGCTCAGACGGTCTCCAGCCTCGTG
>JASFEL010000002.1:0-16052 GCA_050124855.1 Candidatus Thorarchaeota archaeon
TATATTCATGCCCAATGCAAATGGAGGATAATCGTCGAGTGTAACTTTCGGAAGGTCTCTTGGCTTTGGGAAGGAAGTATCATTTTCTGTAGCAATGCCGTCCAGATTTGCAGGGTCATCATCATTGATCAGACACCACATCAAATCCCTGAATCTCTTCTCTCCCTCGCCCACCACAACAAAGTCAAAGCCCGAATCTAGCAATTCTCTAGGTCTTGCACTTGCGTGAGGCCCGCCCGCGACAAGTATGACTGAGTCACCAAATCGGTCTCTTACCATTCTACTCTCACGAAATACTCGGTCAATCTGTGTACTCATGACTGACTGAGCAATTACAACTCTTCCTCGGTCAACCATTCGCTGAATCATCTTATCTGAGAGCTCAAGAGGTGCACTTACTTCAAGCTCGGCTAGGCGATGGTCCGTTTCTATGGACCCAAGAAGTGCTGCTACACTATATCGTGTAGATGAATGAGTGCGGAAAATCAAATGATGAGATTCCAAACAATACACACGCACTAGTTATCGACGACTTGTTCAGTGACCCCATCCTTTGTAACTGTCATCACACGGATAGACCCACCAGATTGTGCATCTCTAGCAATCCCCGCCTTCACTGCGGCGACTGCAATCTTCTCGGCTTCCTTGACGGTCAGTCCTTCTTTGTAATCTTTCTCTAGGACACCATAGGCAGTCTGCGTTCCACTACCTGTGGCTGTGTACTCATCAGGAATGAGTGAACCACCCATGTCAAGTGAATAGAGTGCAGGACCAGTATCATCCACGCCGACAATTACTGTCTGTACATAGAGGGGTGCCATCTTTTGCTGGTACAAAGTATTGGAGATCATCTTGGATAGTGCTTTTACACTGATAGCTTTCTTCTGATTCAGCTCGTATAGCTTGATGTAAGCCTGAAGCCTATTCACAAGCATTTGATAGTCTGATGTGAGCCCAGCAGAAGCCAAGACTATGGAGTCAGTCAACTTGAATGCCTTGACACCTTTGTCTGTGAGTATGAAAGTGCCCCAGCTGACTAATGAGTCAGTAGCGACAACGGCTCCATCGCTGCATTTTATTCCGACAACAGTTGCACCAGTAGGAAGTGACATTAACACAAGTCCTCCGTTGGGACTTAGTCCCAGATTAGGGTCAGGAAGGTTCTGTTTAAAACGTTTTGACCTGTTCCTTTTGTACGGACACAATCTAACAGGATTTGTAGTCAGAAATGAAATGGTTGAATCCCTTTGTAAAGGTCCCAACGATTATGACCTCAGAGGAGATTATAGATTTCGCCCACAGGAAGTCGACAAGGCTCAGTATGAAGAGCTCTCTTAGACTGAAGCGAGTAGAACGAACTCGCATTAGAGAGATATCCCGCCTTCAGGAGTTTACCAGACAGGTCAAATCCAAACTAAAAAGCGCAGTACAAGACTTCCCGACTCTTGATCGATTGCATCCCTTCTACTACGAACTAGCAGAGATACTTGTTGGCACCGACAGACTGAAACAAGCCCTGGGTGCTGTTTACAACTGCATACCGCCCATTGACGATATCACTAACAACCACATCCAGGCATTGAAGCTCGCCGATGACTTTCGGCAGATGAAAAAGACACGCAGAGCAGCAAAGGGACGAATATCATCTATTCTGCGTGCAACTGCTCCTAATCTCGATTTCATTATAGAAGCAAAGATGAAAATGGCTCGACTTCCCGGAGTTGCGCCAAACGAACCTACCATTGTCTGTGCTGGTTTTCCAAATGTTGGTAAATCCACTCTTGTGAAGGCTGTTTCCACTGCAGAACCTGAGATAGCGCACTATCCCTTCACGACAAAGAAGGTGATTATCGGGCATCTAACAGTTGGAAACCAGAACGTCCAGATAATCGATACACCGGGCATACTCGACAGGCCCATGTCTGAGCGAAACGAGATAGAGAAACAGGGGATTGCAGCCCTGAAGTACCTCGCACATGTCATCATCTTTATGATCGACCCGTCTGAGGCATGCGGGTGGAAGCTCGAGGACCAGCTCAACCTTCTCAAAGAAGTTCGCAAGATGTTTCCGTTGAATCCTCTTCTAGTTACCTTCAACAAGATTGACATCACTCCACCTGAACAGCTGGAAAATGCACGAGGATTGGTTCAGGATGCCCATGAGATCGTAGCCACTGAAGGAATTGGAGTGCATGAATTGATGTCCGCGGCTCTGGAAGAGGCAGACCTAGAGTCCGTACAAGAGTCGATCCAAGAATTCCTGGCCACAATCTCACAGGGCGAGTCCGGCCCCACCGACAACTAGTGTGCCAGGTTCACCCAATTCTCCCTGTAAGGAAAAGTCAGCAGCCAAAAGCTTCTCCGCCGCCCATATGTTGGTCTTGAGATGTGACGTGATTTCTGTCACTCCAATCCTACTTACACCATCCGCCAGCCCCATATATGGGACCAGCATGTCACAGAGATGCGAATCAACAGCCATTCCTGTAGAGAGTTCCTTGAGGAGTTGTTCTGCACATTCAGATCCAACATCTTCTGCACGCTTCTTTCTCGCCCCTAGGTTGTCAGCACCTAGTCTTACTCCGGAAACGGACTCCGCCCAGAGTGCGATTCCACTTCCCGTTCCGAGATGTCTGTCTGCTTGCTTTGTGTATGATTCCCTCTCAAGTAACACGTCTGTGATACCGTTCTCATTGAGCTTCTTCTGGGCTGAGTTGGCCTGTCGTTCTGCTACATGAGGAGGCAATCTGACACAGTGTGAGATTCCTCGCACCTGTTTCATCTCACCAAATCTCTCTCGTTCCATAGGTGTTATGCTCTCCACAGGAGTCACTGTACATGTCACCTTACCACCCCCGCGGGGAAAATGACCCCGACGACTGACCGCAATCTCAACAGCTGGTCCCATGGCTTGAAGTGCGTGCACAAACACCTCACGCATGTAATCAATCGTAGGGCTCCAAGCAACATCTGTCCCTCCAGTCAGGCTAAATATCACTGGCTCAGGTGATAGAACGGCGGCTGGCAAGGCTGCCTGAAGAACGAGTGAAATTGATCCTGCTGTTCCAACATCGTAGCTAAAGTGCCCCCCCTTTCTTTCACGTGGCGCGAACTCCACCTGCGTGCTTCCTACCTCAAGTCCACTAACATCAGCACTAACAAGCTGAGCCAATACTTCAAGTCCTGCTAGGTGCTGTCTCTTTAGGCCTGGTTTTGGTCGACCCGCGCGGATATTGTAGATGTTCACGGGTTGCATGGTCAACGCTGATAGGGCAATTGTTGTACGGAGAATCTGACCACCACCCTCACCGAAGGCGCCATCAAGCTCGATCATTTCCGTACACCAGGCATTCTGTATTGGTTTGGATTGTAAAGACTTCCGTTCTGTGCGAGTAGAGAATGCTTTTAATGTCGCAGACCCCGTCAGATTGAGGTCAAGATGAGGTCCGTCTTTATTGGACGTTTTCAGCCGGTCCATAAGGGCCATGTTCATACTGTAAAGCAGATTCTCGAGAAGGGTGAAGACCTAGTCATTGTGATAGGGAGCGCTCAGTACTCTCACACGCCCAAAAATCCATTCACAGGTGGAGAAAGGGTCATGTTCATGAAACAGGCTCTCATCGAGGAGGGCCTTCCACTCAATCGAATTGACATAGTTCCCCTCGCCGACATCAATATCCATCCTCTCTGGGTTGCACACCTAAAGAGTTTCGTTCCTTATTTCGAAAAGGCTTACAGTCACAACCCACTAGTGGCTAGGCTGCTAAAAGATGCTGGTATTGATGTGCATGAAACAGAGCTTCTCGAAAGAACCACCTACAGTGCGAAGCACATACGGGACCTGATTAAATGGGATAATCCCGAGTGGGAAATCCTAGTACCTCCAGTAGTTGCCAAACTGATTAAGGAGCACAAGATGGACGAGCGTATGCGGGAAGTTGGTGAGGTCACCACAAAGCGTTGATTTACACAGCAGACTTTAAATACGGACCCAAAGTGACAATCTGTTGGTGAACGTTTATGCTAGGTGAACGCGTTCCGATCTAATAGAATGCTAATTCTCTGTCCTAGCCAGCGCTCCATAAAACAATCAGATCACAGGATTGGATACAATGAGTAGTAGTGACAAGAACAAGGAATCGAAGCAAGCAATCTTCCACATAAACAAGGAAGAGGACTTTCCAAATTGGTTCGGCGAGATATGTAAGGTCGCTGAGCTCGCAGACATCCGATATGGTGTCAAGGGCTTCACTCCCTTTCCTCCATGGAGCTATATGACCATGGACATCATGTTTGATTTCTATGAGACCGCCCTGAAGCGCAAGCGTCACCTACCTATGCTATTCCCAACTGTGATTCCTGAGGGCAACCTCACTAAAGAAACTGAACACGTCGAGGGTTTTACACCTGCAGTGTTCTGGATTAAGGAGATTGGCGATGGCGAAGAGCTTGAGGAAAGACTGGCCCTTAGACCCACAAGTGAAACCGCAATCTATCCGATGTATTCACTCTGGATAAGAAGCTGGCGTGACATGCCTCTGAAGAGATATCAGAGATGCTCGGTGTTTCGGTCGGAGATAAAGAGTACACGTCCTTTCCTAAGAGGCCGCGAGTTCCTTTGGATTGAGAGCCACAATGTATTCACAACACATGAAGGTGCTCTTGCACAGGTGATGGAAGATATTGAGACCACCAAGGAAGTGGTCACAGGTGATTATGGACTGCCAATTATGGTGTTCAAACGTACACAGTGGGACAAATTTCCCGGCGGACTGAACACATACGCGGCAGACACTCTGATGCCTGATGGAAAGGTAATCCAGTTGCCATCTACACATGACCTAGGTGACAACTTTGCAAGAGCTTTCGATATCAAATACTTGAATGAGAACAACGAAACGGCGTATGCATGGCAGACATGCTATGGTCCAGCCGTATCCAGGATGTTTGGCGCTCTGATATCTGTCCACGGTGATGACAAAGGTCTACGCCTACCATTCAAACTAGCTCCTTACCAAGTCGTTATCATACCCATTGTCAAGGGGAAGAATGCTGATGCCGTCCTTGAATACTGCAAAAAAATCAAGCAGACCCTCGATAAGGCTGGTTTCAGGGTCCATTTGGATGACTGTGACGCCACTCCCGGTTGGAAATACAACTATTGGGAGATGAAAGGCGTACCTATTCGTGTCGAAGCAGGACCAAGGGACATCAAAGAGGAACAAGTGGTTGTGTTTCGTAGGGATATTATGAAACGCAAGTCTGTGACTTTAAAGGACATGAAGAAGCATGTCAAGGCTTTGGGGAAGGAAATTGACCAGACTCTGAAATCACAGGCTGAGGCCAAGTTTGAGGGTCTCGTAGTGGACGCAGAAACAATGGGCCAGATTGGGGATGCTATGGACAATGGCAAGATTGCCCGAATTCCATTCTGCACTACCGAGATGGATGGTCTGAGCTGTGACGAAGAGATTAAGGACAAGACTGGTGGAGAGATCCGCGGGACCAGGATAGATGTTGATGAAAAAGCTGAGGGAGTCTGTCCTGTCTGCGGTAAAGTCGCCCAAGACATTGTCTACGTTGCTCGTTCATACTAGTATTCAGCTGGTCCTAGCAATGGGGCCAGTCTGTGTCTTTTTTCTCCTCACGACCACACCTTTATGCCTAAATACAGTCTAGACTCCAATCAGGAGCGATGGTCCAACTGAAGGTCCTAGTCCCATACACTGACGAGTTGACGGATGCTATTCAGCAGATTCTGGGAGATGCTGCTACTGTTGTCATGTCTGAGAGAACTGCTGAGTCAATGCTTGAAAATGCTGGTGACGCGGATGTTGTAGCTTCAGGCAGAGTGCCTGGCGATTTCATCAGCAAAGCTCAGAACCTGAAGATGATTCAGTCTCTCGGGGCTGGCATTGACAAGATTGACCGTCAAGCAGTTCTAAGGCGTGGTGACATAATAGTCTGTAACAATCCAGTGAATGCGCCAGAGGTCGCTGAGTATGCGACCATGTTGCTTCTCTCCGCTGCAAAGCACATCACTACTAGTGACAAAACGCTACGCAAGGGCGACTGGACCTATGGATGGGGTAGCCCAAATCCTAATGTGGAAGTCCGCAATAAGACCTGTCTTATCATCGGACTTGGGAATATTGGTTCAGAGATCGCTAAGCGTCTGAAGGGTTTTGATCTCACACTAAAGGCCGTGTCTCGAACTGGAACTAGTTCCAACCTCCATCTCGTGGACAACATAACAAGTCTTGAGAAGATGAAATCGTTTGTGCAAGAAGCTGACTTCATTATACTATCATTACCGCTTACTGACAAATCAAGAGGGCTAATCGATGAAGATGTCATATCCTGGATGAAATCGACTGCAATCTTGGTAAACATCTCCCGAGGCGAGATAGTGGATGAGGCTGCTCTTTATCATGCATTGAAGGAAAGGAGAATACTTGGCGCTGCTCTGGATGTCTGGTGGAACTACCCCCAGTTTGGTAAAGCAGAGATGAAGTTCCCCTCCAGTAGCTTTCCCTATCATGAGCTGGATAATCTAGTACTATCTCCACACCGTGCTGCTTATTCCGTGAACACGGAGAGAGCACACATCAAGTATGCTGGAGAGAATATTCTCCGATTTATCCGCGGAAATCAACCTCTCCATATTGTGGACATGAATCTGGGATATTGACCGCGCCAAACTTTTGCTTTTACAGGTGCTTTTCAATGCAAATACACACGAAGAACTAGGAGCAAGGTCCATCAAAACTACATTATTTGATGGATTTCACCGGAGTGGTGACTCATAGTGACTGAGAGTCAGGTCTTTAAGGAATATCTCAAAGCAGACAACAACCACGACCCAGGGGATATGAGAGTGAGTTTAGAGAGTCTTTCAGACATTCCAGGAGTCGGTGACAAAGTCAAGAAGGCCCTCGTTGACCATTTCGGCAACGAAACAGTAGCCCTAAAGGTCGTCACGGATTCGCGAGTCGATTTAGTTGCAGCTGCACCAGGAATAGGAAGTAGACAAGCGGTCAATATAGTGAAGGCTGCCTTTGAAGTCCAGTTTGGCGCAAGTGCCAATACAATAATGCGGAGCACTGATGTGAGGAAGATATTCGAATCAGTTGTTGGAATAATCCGAGGCTACACTAACACGGGCTATGCCCGGGACAAGCTCATTCTGTACTTTCCTCTTCCTCCGGATAAGATTGATGTCATTCATGAGCGTCAGAGGTATTTCTCTGATGCCATTGACATGGCTTCCAAGCTAAAAGACGAACAGAAAGGACTCCTCAAGACCAATCTCACTCAAGTCCGAGGTCTATATAGACGAGTAAAGCCCCGCCGATTGGAAGGCAGAGTGATAATCACTAACGATGCCAATGTATTTGATACACTTGTATCTGAAGGCGTGGACAGATGGTGCCCAGTCTATGTCCTTTCAGAGGGTGAGAATGCCGCTGACTATGCAAAGGGGTATGATCTTGTCCTCTTCATCTCGCCGCTTGGTGTGTATGATGATTCAGTGGACATGCTCGACAACGTGGAAATCCTGGGAAAGGACTGGACACTTGATGATGTCCTTCCAGAGCGAACTATTAGTTTCTATTCTAGGAACTATAGAGTCATCAATGCATCTTCGAAACTTGCTGGTGCTTTTGATGCTATCCCTTCCAATGCCTCTGTGGAGGGATTTGTCAAGAGCTTAGATATGGAGAGTCTGAAAGAGGCAGGCGAGATTCTGAAGAACCTCGATGAGGATGGCGATTTATCAGATGGCATCGATTCTGAACTGGATAGATACAGAAAGGCTGTGAAAGCCTTTCCTACGGCCATCGCCGAGACCGAGGCCTGGTTGAATGAAGAGATAAAGAGTAGAATTGCGAAGAGTGAAGTCACGCTTGGCGGTCAGCAGATCATCAACATCCTCCAGTCAGCTGACATGGAAGGGGCTGAGGGGAGCACACTTAGAAACATGCTTCCTGCAGAGATAGTAGAAACGTTCACTACAGTCGTTCAAGAGGCTGAGGACAAGCTTGTCGAGATGCTTGGTCTGACTATGAAAGAATCTGACTGGGTCACTGGAGTGATCAGTGAAGAGATATCTCTGCCAGCAAAGACAGTTCCCACTCAGATAAACGACCTTGAGGACCGTCTTAGAAGGTTGTTTGCAGACCGTCAGTTTGGATTGATCAAGAAGGTCGCAGGGCAGCTGGACAAGCTGACACCTGCAGTCACTGAAGCAGTTCAGACACTGTTAGAGTATGACCTATTTCTAGCAGTGGGTCTTTTCGGTGTTGATTACAGCCTTACCACACCCAAGATTAGCAAGGAGTACAAGGGTGTGGGCGTCAAGGCCGCAAGGAACCTGTTCCTGGCTGAGAGCGAGATTAAAGGAAAGCATGGCAAGGTCCAACCGATCGATTACGCCATAGGTGCCACTCCTATTCAGCCAACTGGGACAAATGGCGAGAACTGCGCTATTCTTTCAGGAGCAAATAGTGGCGGAAAGACCACCACGATTCAGACACTAGCTCAAATCGTCACCATGGCCCAAGCTGGACTGCCAGTCGCTGCAGAAGAAATCTACATGCCCGTCTTCGAGGAGGTCTACTTCTTTTACAAGAGTCGAGGAATGGTCAACGCTGGCGCCTTTGAAGCCACATTGAAGCAATTCGCTGAGATAGTAACATCAGATAAGTCCAAGCTTGCGCTGTTTGATGAAGTGGAGGCAATAACAGAGCCTGGCAGTGCGGCGAATGTGATTGCAGGGTTGATCGAGATACTACAAAAGGACCCAAAGAGTTGCACCGTGCTCTGCAGTCATCTTGCTAAGGAGATAAAGGAAGTCACAGCAGTCCCTGTACGAATAGATGGCATTGAGGCACAAGGTCTTGATGAAGACCTCGAGCTTGTGGTTGACAGGACCCCTCGTTTTGGATATCTGGCACGAAGCACTCCTGAACTCATTGTCGAGAGACTCACGAAACTTTCTAAGGGCAGAAAGAAGGAAGTATACACCACGATTCTTGAGAACCTGACCGGTTCCCGTGGTGACATCCAGAGTTGAAGCGCATACTTGTGTTTGGTGACGCACACATACCATCCCGAAGGGACTCTATTCCCGCCTCATTCTATAGCCACATTGAGGGAGTTGACTATGATTTCGCTTTGGTCACTGGAGATCTTGTTCGTGAGAATGAAATGAGGGCTGCAATGCCTACTTTACCTACTTGCCACATAGTCCAAGGCAATATGGACTATGGAGGAGGGTTTGATTTCCACAAGCAAGTCCAGATAGATGATTTCAACATCCTTCTCATTCATGGCACTCAGCTGCGTCCTCGTGGCAACATCAAACAGCTTTGGGAGATAGTCATGAATGTGGGTGCTGACGTTGGTATTCATGGCCACACCCATAAACCTGCAATCGACATGCGAGAAGGGCGACTCTTCCTCAATCCTGGAACCATTTCAGGTGCTACGGGAGGCTGGGCTGGAAAGGATGATGCAAGCTTCATTGAGCTAGAAATAACAGGTTCCCAATTGACAGTAATCCTACACTTGACCGACTGGCAAGTCACAAAGCAGTCGAGTCTTGGATTTGTTAAAGAGAATGAAGAGATTGTGCAGGGTTAGTCATTACTCCATGGATCCGGACTAAGAAGGCGCAGGAAGACGCGTTTGACAACATTCGTACTCCCTGCCATTGCCATCTTGGTCACTTTGACCTTGATATCAACACATCGAGAATCATCCAAATCTGTTGCTTCAGCGACACCAAACATTCGGAAACGATCTTCTGCATCGAGCTCCGAACAGAAGGCTCTGAGATCAGGCATTGAGGCACGAATGTCCTCCAGAGGATCGATGTCTCTGGTGAACTTGATATTTGCAAAGAACATCGCCAGAGTCTTTTTGACGGCCTTATCCTCTGGGTCTTCTGATGGCAATTGCGCTACAAGACCCAGTGATCCCGTCCTTAGCTTTGTCGCTACTATATCCTGGACTTCTTCTGCTAAGCTTCGATTCTGGCCCACAGCAATCCCCACATTGATCATGAGCATCCGAATTCGGTCCAACAGAATCCCGATATTGGTTCCAACGATAGACTTCCCTCGCATAGCCGCTTGCCAATCGTAGAATGCATCGGTGATCTCTTGGAGTCCCTTCCGATGACTGGACAGTCTCTTAAGATCATCATCTGGGACTATTGGGCACCAAACAGTCGATGGGCCTCGGTCGGAACGAGGGAAATTCATTCTTCGTCATTCGGGCTAGATTGAAGTCTATTATCAGTCTATCCGTAACATATCTCGTAATTGCTGGTTGAACTTGTGACTGTGCTAATTGCGCAGTTCGGTTCATTTCTTAAAGAAAAGGCAGGCTTAGGGTCATGGAGGCTACGGTTACATTGGCGGTAAAAGTCATCATTGAGATAATAGACATTTTGGGCAATGGGAAGTGCTCTATGGAACAACGCGTAGGAGATGTGTTCAATTATCCTGAAGACAGGGGGAAAATGTGTCCTAGCTCATTCTACATTCTCTATCCTTGGATTATGGTCATGCAGTCAGGTGGTAGTTTCACTGAATCTGGTGATGGAAGTGACTACATGACGGCTGGTTGCAGTGATTATACGCATCAGGTAATCTATAAGATTACCCGAGAAATTGTCGATGATTGAGTGCAATCCTTGCTGCTGGGTCGGAATGAATTTATCTTGGAATAATGTATATCTTCAGTTATGATAGGGCGTTCTCCATCTGAATGGGACCATGAGCCCACAGGTCAAGAATCAGATGAGAGTGACTATGAGGCAGATACCACTAACTATGATGATCTGGTCTGGATGACGAAGAAGTCTGCCCGGTCAAAGCTTGAGAAATGGCGGAAAGAGCGCGCACAGGTGGATGGGACAGACCCTGCAGAGGATGAAGCTGATGTAGAGAAGACCTGCAAGACATGCTATTTCTGCGCAGGTGAAAGGGAATTCAATAGCGTCCAGTATGTGCGATGTACGAAAGAAAAGCCCGAGTGGGTCGTTGCAAAGGATGACCTTCCCTGTTGGAAACTATTTGAATGAAGACTGCATACGAATCAATTCTGGGAGAGAGATTTCATGGATTCTAATTCCAAGTACAATATTGATAAGAAAATCCATTTTGGTCCTTTAGAGATGATTGATCTCCCGAAATTGATAGATGGGTGTGACAAACAGTGGCAGAATCTAGGTCTATGTCTGGTGAATGACAGTGTTGTCCGACTTGGAGTCATCGAAGGAGATTTTCACTGGCATAAACACGACTTGGAGGACGAGTTCTTCTATGTGATAGAGGGCCAGCTTCTTATTGATCTAGTGGATAGAACGGTCGAACTCGGACCACAACAGGGGCTTTTAGTGCCGAGAGGTGTAAATCATCGCACAAGGGCACCACAAAGAACTGCAATTCTGATGGTCGAAGGTAGTACTGTCACACCAACAGGGGATTAGTCGTGGTGTACGATATGAAACCTATGAGAGAAGCGGGGAATAAACTCTGAGCCTTTTAGAGTGAATTCTTTGAAAAGACACATGACCAAAAATATATTAACAATTGTTAATATATTATGAATATCAACTTTCACTCCGTGGTGTAATTATGAAGTTATCTAAATCGGTATGTTGCAATGAAATCAAAAATATGGATGTCATGGACACCTCCGGCAAAAAGATTGGGCGAATTCTGGATTTGACATTCACATTCGATGGCTCACTCAAGCTAGCACACTTCATTCTGGGTGGATCAAGAACTGAGGAGTTTCTTGAAGCCATTAAACTCAAACCTGATGAAGACCCGGTGTTTGACTCTACTCTAATCAAAAAGGTAGATGATCACTTTCATCTTGACACTACTGCGAACAGCCTAAAGACTGCTCATTCTGTAATCTCGGAGGATGAAATCAAGTTCTCAGACTTGCAGAAATTAGACATTGTTGACAAAGACAACATCAAAGTGGGACGCGCTATCGATGTTGATTTTGAATTAAACGGTCGGACTGCCTTGATAGCTGGCGGTGGCCTCATAGAAGAGAAGCTTGAGGCAGTTGGTCTGAAGGAAGATGTTGACATCATAGTACCTTTCGAGGTCATAGTTTCAATTGATGATTCGATAAAGCTCTCAGTCTCAAAGGATGAACTCGATACTAGTCTCGATGGCATATTGAGAGAAAAAGCACTTGAGATTAAGAAACAAAGACAGGCTGCAGACGACCTCTATCATGCCAAGAAGCAGCGCGTACGTGCCTACTGGCCTTATCGACCCACTTGATTCAGGTCTGTTGACAAGACCACTACCAATATTCTTCGAGTTATTGCACAGGCTGCTAGTCTACTCGGCTGCTGTGAGTGAAAGACCCTTATTACATATTGAGATGTAGCCTGTCCGGAATCTTGGAGACAGCAAGGGATGATTTCCAAACAACCATTTGGTCGAACTGGGAATGCGAGCGCACGCGTGATCTTCGGCGGCTATGCGCTCAGCAATGCAACGCAGGCAGAAGCAGATAGCACATTGGCGCTGTTGCAGGAATATGGAGTGAATCACATTGACACCGCTCCAATGTACGGCAACTCAGAGAAGGTAATAGGTCCCTGGCTAGCCAAGCATCGAGATGATTTCTTCGTAGCCACCAAGAGCCGCAGACGTTCACGCCAGGGTGCTTTGGATGATTTAAAGCGTTCATTGGAGCGGCTTCAGGTCGACTATATAGACCTCTGGCAGATGCATGCCCTGACTAATCCGGTTGGCTGGGAGAAAGTGATGGGACCCGACGGTGCACTGGAGGCCTTTGTTGAGGCACGTGACAAAGGCTTGGTACGTTTTCTAGGTGTAACCGCACACGGTGATACAGCTCCAGCAATGCACAAACGCAGCCTGGAACGTTTCGATTTTGATAGCGTCTTATTGCCATACAACTATTTGCACATGCAAAAACCTCGTTACGCAGGCGACTTCAATGAGTTGATTGAGATGTGCCGTGAGGGCAACGTTGCAGTACAGATTATCAAGTCTATTGTACGTCGGCCATGGGGCAGCCGCGTCCAGACCTACAACACATATTTCTATGAACCGCTAGAAACCCAAGATGCCATAGACAAGTCAGTCCATTGGGCAATGGGTCTTTCTGACAGCTTTCTGATTACAGCTGGTGACATGCGTCTTCTGCCTAAGATGTTGGATGCAGCAAGGCGTTTCAAGAAACAGCCATCTGATGCTGAGATGGATGCACTTGTTGATGAGTTTGATTTGCACACGATAAGGTGCAGTATGAGTGACCTCAAGTGATTTCACTGATTCTAGTCAAAATCTAAATGTAACGGAATGAAAATTCTATAATAGGTGGCGTCGCCAAGAGCTAACATGGGTCATAAGGAGCAATGCCTCATTGGTTTGACATCCTAGCTGATGTAACTTCTTCTAGGTAAAGCTTACGACACTTGATTCCGAATCAATTTCTTTGAGATATTTCCATAGGTGTCAGTTTAGCCGAAGCCTAGGCTAGCAACCAACTCGTCGATAATCTGTTTGATTGGATCTGCGAAATACATCAGAAAGAAAATGACAATGAAGATGGATATCATGATTGCCCATCTCATATAATATTCCCTGCGTTGCCCTGAGAAAGTGCGCGCCAGCTCTGCAAGATCTCTAGCCCGTGTCCGATAATACCATGCAAGGCCCCGATTGGTGATGGAATAGCGCCCTTCTCGTTCAGCTATTAGCCCACTCCTCTCAGCCTGTCTTATATTCTTCATAATGCCTCTCTGTTTTATGTTGTGGAACCCAATCACAGCCTGAACATCGTAGTACTGGTGACCGACACTGACTCCTCTGAGAAAATCGTTTTCAATGACATCTGCATCCTTGGGGCCAGAAATGAGCCTTCCGAGAACCCAGTACGTCATGAGGTCCTCATACATCTCGTTAGCGCCGAGACGAATCGTGTCTACATCAATCTCGTCCCCTGCAGCTTTCAGTTCTATGAAGGCAGATATGCCCTCCCAGAGGATAATCGCGGCTATCGCAAGCGCAACCAGTCCGTCTACAAAGTAGTATCCGAAAATTGAGAAAGTGAGACCGATCATAACACCGAAGGCGACCTTGATGTGGGAGGTGTCCTCTTTGGCGTCCCCAATCAGAGCCAGATTCCCTGAGCTTCGTCCAACCATCACCTTCAGCCAGATGAGCCCTCTGTTGATTACTATGGACAAGAACTCCACGTAATAGGCCTGAACCGACCAATTAACTGGCTCGTTTGACAGTAAACCAGAAATCGCACTCACTGCAAGTAGCGCCCCAGTGATTATCATAACTGTGATAATTACTAGAGCGCCAAGTCTATCCCGATTGTACTTGATGCTGAATGCGATTATACCTACAACGAGAAGATCCGTCAGATTCTCAATGCCCTCATTCAATATGGCATCACTCTGAATTGACAGGCCAATCCAAATCTTCACCGAAGCCAGAAGGAGCAGAGCAAGTGTAGAGAGCACAAGCACAGTACGTTCTGTAAGGAACCGCCTCATCCAGTACCCCTGATGGACTATCTCGAGCCTGCTGTATCGAATCGTTTCACGTCCCCGATGCGTGAGGCTATAACGCTTTTCAGATTCTTGGATTAGGTCGTCATTCAAACCATGCTGGATGGCTTCATCAATGTCAATTGATGTCATAGTGGGTCGTCGAAGCCTGAATGCAAATATACCGTCCAGATGGTCATAGAGTCCTTCGCGTGTGTTGATTCCTTCGTGAATCGCACACAGTATTGCATAGAGAAGCGAAACGGCTGGGTCACTCCTTAGAATGCTTCTAACTGGGAAACCGTGGCGTCCCCCTCTGATTTCTTGATGACTGAAACTCCAGAGCTCTCTAAATGGATCAGAGGAATTTTCAATCTCTGGCGGATCAACCACTCGAATGCCTCCATTCTTAGTGAATTGGCGAATGATACATCGATACTGTGCTAAGTATCTTATGCAGAGTGACAATGGGAGAATGAGTGGATCATTGGGCGATATGAATGGCAGCTTCTGTTGCCTAGACAGATAGTTAAAAGCCAGAGCATCTCAATAGATTCTCGAAAAGATGATGTTCTCTGGATTACATCTCCTCCTCACATACAAATGCAACTTTGAATGTGACCATTGTTTTGTATATAGCCATCCTCATGCGGCAGGCGTGATGAAAATATCTGATGTACGGGAAATCCTCGATGAAGCAGGCAGACTTGGGAACATCAAGTGGATATACTTCGAGGGCGGTGAACCATTTCTATATTATCAGACAATGCTATGGGGACTACGTGAAGCTAAGCGAAGAGGGCTCAAGACTGGTATTGTAACAAACTCCTATTGGGCAACCTCGGTTGAAGATGCAAGAGAATGGCTCCGTCCAATCTCAGAGATAGGCATTGATGACCTCTCAATCAGCGATGATCTCTATCACTATGGTGAAACCGAGGAGAATCTTGCCAAATATGCTCATGAGGCTGCAATAGAACTCGGTATGCCAGTGGGTAAAATAGCCATTGAAGACCCTAAAGATGCCTTAACAGAGGTCAAGTGGAAAGGCAAGCCAGTCACTGCAGGGAGTGTGCAATTCAAAGGCCGAGCAGTAGAGAAACTGACTGAAGGACTTCCAAGAAGGCCCTGGACAGAGTTCAACGAATGTCCGGATGAGGACTTCACCAATCCCGGTAGAGTACACATCGATCCATTTGGCTATGTTCATCTTTGTCAAGGTATTACATTGGGCAATATGAAAAAGACTCCCTTGCATGAACTAGTGGAGGACTATGACCCAGAAACACATCCAATCTGTGCACCTCTCCTCAAGGGCGGTCCAGCAGAACTCGTTAAGAAATACGATGTAGAACATGAAGAGAGCTACATTGATGAGTGCCATTTGTGCTACTCTGCCCGATTGAAACTGAGGGATAGATTCCCTGAGATTCTCGCCCCAGATGTGGTCTATGGAGCCTAGTCCCACAATTAAATCCTT
>JASFEL010000003.1:0-15489 GCA_050124855.1 Candidatus Thorarchaeota archaeon
GCTCGAGAATATCGAGTCGAGCTATGGAGGTGATGGGGATGAGTAAGGCGATTGAGTATACTTACTTCCCCGGCTGCATGATTCCCTTCAGACTTCCACACTTCGAGCTAACTATGCGAGAGGTTCTAAGACATCTGAATATCGAGCTGGTAGCAGAGGAAGGACACAGTTGTTGTCCAGAGCCAACTACCTTCACAGGAGTGGATTTCGAAGCATGGCTAACTGTTGGGGCTAGAAACATTGCAGTTAGCGAGTCCACTGGAAGAGATACAATGGCGCTCTGCAGTGGATGTTTCCATACTTTGGCTATGGTTGGACACACACTTCAATCTGACAGCAAAACGCGTGAGCGGATAAACAAGAGGCTAAAAAGAATTGGAATGGAAGCCACGGGAGATGTCACCGTGAAGAACATCCTACATGTCTTGCATGAGGATGTGGGTCTAGACAAGATTCGAAAGAGCATAGTTCAGCCTCTCAAGGGCATCTCTATTGCAGCCCACTATGGCTGTCATCTCGTAAGGCCAATTGAAGCAACCCACATGGATGATGCAGAGGATCCGATGTGGATGGAAGATTTGATTGAGGTGACAGGTGCCAAGCCAGTAGACTATCCTGACAAGATGGCATGCTGCGGAGCGCCTATCTCTCCCTCGGATGAGCCCAAGTCTTTTGTCTTAACAGCGGAGAAGTTGCGAAAGATAAGAGATGCAGGTGCTGATGCCATCGTGTTGGTCTGCCCAACCTGCTATACTCAGATGGAAATGCAGCAGAAGAAAGCAATCGAACATCTTGGTCCAGAGTTTAGCCTTCCTGTTCTCTATCTAGGTGAGATGATGGCACTTGCGATGGGAATGTCAGAACTAGTAGTCACCAATGCCCGGAGATATCATCGAGTGAAGCTTCAGCCACTGTTGGAGAAGATGGGGGTTGGAAAGTAATGGGAGATACAGTAGTTGTTGTTGGTGCTGGCCTCGCAGGTATACAGGTCTCTCATCAACTGGCTGATTTGGGCTTGAAAGTGCACCTAGTAGAGAAGGAAGCCACTGTGGGAGGACTCTCTGCACATCTTGGCAAAGTATTTCCCACAGATGACTGTGCTCTATGTCTAGATGCATGTGAAGAGTTGTTCAGTGGGCATCATCGGAGATGTCAGTATCGAAGCCTACTAGGCAATCAGAAGAAGCTGAACCTTCATACTCTGACAGAGATAAAATCAATCAAACAGGAAGGTGGCAAGTTCTCTGTTTCCCTAAAGACAACACCAAGGTATGTAGTGCTTGACCGGTGTGTTGTATGTCTAGAATGCATCAATGTCTGCGATGTTGAAGTTCCTGACGAGCTGAATCTAGGACGAGCTATGAGAAAGGCGGTCTATCGTTCCATTCCACAAGGAGTCCCTCTTGCTCCTGTTATTGACATGAACTCGTGCACAAAGTGTACTAAATGCGTTGATGTATGTAAGGTTGGTGCCATCGACTTGGAGCAGAGGTCTAAGACCCGGACCATAAAGGCCGATGCGGTAGTCTTGGCAACAGGAGTAGAAGAACGGTCTCCCAGTGTACTCCCAGGTTATGCGTATGGCCAGTGTGAGGACGTTCTTACGCAGAGGGAGCTCGCACGTCTCCTAGACTCAACAGGAGCAACTAATGGAAAAGTCCTCACTGCATCAGGAAGGCAAGTAGAGTCAGTAACAATGATCCTCTGTGCTGGAAGCAGAGATCTGAATGCAATAGAGTATTGCTCACAGGCATGTTGCACATATAGCTTGAAACATGCAATCATGCTCAGAGAACAAGGTGTAGGTGTGACCATTTGCTACATGGATCTTCGTGTTCCACTGCATAGCCACAGCTTTCTCGAACGTGCTAGGGAATCAGATGTGAAGTTTGTGAGAGGAAAGCCAGATCATGTAATAGTCCATGAAGGCTCTCCCGTGACCATTGTTGAAGACACTGAAGCCCAGAAACGCTTGGAGATAGAGTCAGATCTTGTAGTTCTTGCCTCGCCACTAGTGCCTCATGCCACTGAGAAAGAGGTCTTCAATTCATTTCTTGGTGATTACGGATTTGCTACGCGTCATGATGCACCAAAGGGCATCTATGCCTGCGGGACCGCTACCGGTCCAACTGACATTCCTGCAAGTGTTACAGAGGCCAATGCAGTTGCGTTAGAAATCTACATGGCCTTGAAAGGAGGTGCTTAGATGAAGAAGCTGTTCTTATGCACATGCAATGGCACTCTGAATAAGCTGCTAGACTTCACAAAGATCGGGAAAGAGGCAAAGGCCCTCTATGATGTAGTTGAGGTTGTAGATAATCTCTGTTTGGAGGAGGGCCTTACAAAACTGGAAAAAGGACTTTCTGAAGATGACAGACTAGCAATAGGTGCCTGTAGTTCGCAGATTATTGGCGTCCCCATGAAACAGAGAATCAAGAATGATTTTGTTGCATTCGTTCCATTGAGGGAACAAGTGGGATGGGTCCATGTTGAGGAGAAGGAGTCTGCCACCAACAAGGCGATAGTGTTATTGTCTGATGCATCAGTGCATTTGGATCATATGGAGTCACCAACTGAGATCACAGAGAATGTAGTAGATCGAGTTCTGGTTATGGGAGGCGGTATTGCTGGCTTGAAGGCCGCATCAGACCTCCATCGACTGGGTGTCGAAGTGACTCTCTTAGAACCGTCCGGCCAGAATGACGAAAGATATCTCCAGACCAGTGTTTTCATGAGCGACACTGACACACTCATAGGCGAGCTTCAAGCAATTCAGAAGACCCTCAAGAAAGTGGAGCGGTTTGAAGGAACAATCGGTGAGGTCGCAGGGCAGACAGGGTCCTATGATATCACTCTGAATGATGTGAACGGTGACGAGAAGATTCAGGAATACGGTGCTATAATAGTCGCTTCGGGAAATCGACAGTATTTACCACGTTCTGCAAAAAAGATGCGTCACGGCAAGTCTGAACGTGTTGTCACCCTGGATAGTCTAATGTCGAGATTAAAGAAGAAACGTGCCAAGGAGAGTTCTACTATCCTTGTTGCAGTGGACTTTGATGCTCCTATGTTCTCCGTGGAGGGAAGCCATCTCCTTAGATCTGCCCGAGACCTAGCAACTCGGGGCTACACAATCATTGTGGTACACTCGGACATCAGAACCGAGGACGAGAATCTCTACCGAGAGACACGCGATTCAGGAGTCATATTCATACGCGGCAAGGTGACTCGTACTAAGGAGTCTGAAAAAGGAATATCCTGCCGCATTGAGAACACTCTGGAGTCAATGGAGAGAGAAGTCATAGCAGACCTTGTTGCAATCCCTCAGATGGTTGGACCCGTCAATGAAACTGCAAAACTTGCTGACAAGCTGGGAGTGGATTGTGACAATAATGGTTTCATCAGGACCAGATACAGCAAGATGAAGCCTGTCCAAACCTCCAGACGTGGTATCTTTGTGGCTGGTGGTGCGAAGATGCCAATGAGTCTGTCTGATGCTATGGCCTCTGCTAAGAATGCTGTTCTTGAGGCCTTCAAAGTGGTACGATCTCCTTTGAAACGGTCCGGATGGATTCCAGTTGTAGACGATGAGCAATGTGATGTCTGCAAAGCATGTTTAGAAGCTTGTCCGAATGATGCACTGCGATTAATGGATGATCGAATAGTGCATATTCCAGCACACTGCGAGTTCTGTGGCATCTGCGTGTCTGCCTGTCCGACTCGGGCAATCGAGTTTCAGTCTCATACGAAAGAGAGCTGGTTTGCACGGTTTGAAGCAGTAGCAACCACCCATAAACGACTTGAGGGGAAGAAGCCATTCTCATTCGTCTTTGCATGTAGCGAGTGTGCCAATGCATCGATTGACCAAGCCGGGTTTGCTGGCAAGCAGTACAGCACAGGTAGCTATGTCATTCAATTTCCATGTGCTGGAATGGTTTCACCTATTGAGATTCTCAAAGGCCTCGTTGTCGGGGCTGAACATGTCATTGTAGCCCATTGCCCACCAGGTGGATGCCATCACCAGACCGGTGATCATCTCTCAGAGCTCGTTGTCAGCTTTACCAGAGATATGTTACGTGAGATAGGACAGGATCCTGGACGTGTTCGGGCCACATACATGATAGCAGCAATGCCTGAAAAGATGCAGAAGGAGGTGCCAGTCCGTGGATAAACGGGAGCGTCTTATTCAGAAGCTTCGTAATATCGCAGTGCAGACTCCTACAGCCATCTTGGAAGTCCCTGAGAAGGTAGAGGGTTTTGGGAGTATCAAATACGGACCGGAGCCCTGCAGTGTATGCAAGAAATGCATTGAGGCATGTGAGGTAGAAGCCCTAGACATAGACTTCACGGTGCAATTGCCAGCCTATCTGGATGCTACAATACCTAAAGAGGGCTTCAGGTCCAGGAACCGTGAAACGCTTATTTCTCTTCTTCAGACTCTGAAAGGGGAGGGCGATGTTCAAGCAATTTCAGTTCCTACTGGTCTGCCTGGATATGGGTCAGTAGTCTGGTTTACTGAGAAGTGTATAGCCTGTAACAAGTGCGTTGAAGCCTGTCCAGAGGACTGCCTCGACCTAGAGAAGCAGTACGACTTACCAACAATCATTGGTGATGTAGTAACTCCCCCGTCAATCTCTATCGCCGGGTGGGAGCCATTCATAATCTGTTTTGTGTGCTGGGAGTGTTCTCATGCAGCTGCTGATCTAGCTGGACTCATGCATTTACACTATCCTGCCAACATACGAACTGTGAGAGTGCCATGTAGCGGTGCAGTTGAACCTATCCAGATAATGACCGCCATGGAGAATGGTGTTGATGGGGTCTTGGTCACAGGATGCCTTCTCTCAGAGTGTCACTATGGTGGTGATGATCCATTAGCTGGTAATTTTATGCAGCAAGACTTCGTTCATTTCTGGCAAAGTGTGTTTGAGGAGATAGGTCTAGGTGGTCGGTTGCACATCGATTTCGCATCTGCTGCAATGGGCATTAGGTTTGCAGAGATAGTCACAGAATTTGTCGAGCAAATCAAGAAGATAGGACCTAGCCCTCTGAGAGGCAAATTGGAGGTGGAATCTTAGATGCCTAAGAAGAAGGATGAACATCGAATTGGTGTGTTCATTTGCAGTTGTGGGACCAACATCGGAGGAGTGATTAATGTCAGAAAACTCGCTCGGGATTTCAAGGACTATCCTGGAGTATCGTTCACCACCTCCAATATGTTCACCTGCTCAAAGGATGGTCAGGATAAGATAGCTGATATGATTAAGGAGAAAGAACTCACAGGAGTCGTAATTGGGGCATGCACACCTAAGCTCCACGAGCAGCTTTTTAGAGAGATATTAGAGGAGAATGGCCTCAATCCATTCCGACTAGCTCAAGCAAACCTACGTGAACATGATACTTGGGTCCATGGTGACGATTCCGAGGTAGCCTATAAGGTCGCTTATGATTTAGTGGCAGGTGCAATTGAACGAGCCAAGACGTTGGAGGACATTGGATTTGAGGAGTATCCAGTAGACAAGAGTGTCCTTGTGATAGGTGCAGGAATTGCAGGGATTCAGTCTGCTCTTGATTTGGCAGATAAAGGAATCAAGGTCTATCTTGTGGAAAAGTACACCTCAATCGGCGGCTATATGGCACGTCTAGAAAAGACGTTTCCAACACTCGACTGTTCAATGTGTATTCTTTCTCCAAAACTATCAGCAGTAGAACGCCACAAGAACATTGAGCTACTCAGTTATTCAGAAGTCATTGAAACCGAGCGAGACTACGGGAATTTCAAAGTCCGTATCAAAAAGAAGCCAAGATACGTTAACATTGAGGACTGTATTAACTGCGGAGCCTGTGAGCGCAACTGTCCTGCTACAGGCCAAGATGAGTGGAATCTCGGACTCGGAGAGCGAAAGGCAGTCTACAAGCCTTTCCCCCAGGCGGTCCCGGGTGTTTACTTCCTCGATAAGGAGTCATGTACCCACTGGAATGATGGATGCACTATCTGTGCTGAGAAGTGTCCACGCGACGCCATCTCGTACGATGTTGAGGAGGAAGAGATTGAACTCAAAGTGGGAGCTATAGTGGCCGCCACTGGGTTTGTTGAGATGGACATTGAAGAGTTGCCCGAGTATGGCGGAGGCAAGTTTGCTCATGTATTGACGGCAGGCCAGTACGGTCGCCTCTTGAGTCTTGTTGGGCCAACAGAGGGCAAGATTCTCCTGCCTCCAGGTTTTGAGCAGAGTCCTAAACGCATTGTGTATATCAATTGCGCGGGTTCACGTGATGAGAACCATAGACCATGGTGCTGCAACTTCGGTTGTATGTACACTCTCAGACATGCTGAGATGACGCATAGGCTCTATGGTGATGACATTGACCAATGGATAGTCTATCATGAGCTTCGTGCAGGTGGCAAGGAATACGAACAGTTCTACAGAAGAGTGAGAGAGAGTGGCGTACGGTTTGTACGAGGCTTTCCAAGTGACATGGTTGAAGAGAAGGATGGCAGTATCAGCTTTTCAGTGTTTGATCAGGGGACTGGGAGTCTGCTACGTCTAAACTTCGATATGGTGGTTCTGACAATGGCCGTCGACCCATCACCTGGAGCTGCTCATCTCGGCCACATGCTGGGTGTGGATCGGAGTGAAGGTGGTTTCATGAAGGAACTCCATCCGAAGCTCGAGCCTGTCAATACGAAGTCCAGGGGGATTTTCATTGCAGGAGCCTGCCAGAGTCCTAAAGACATTCCTGCAAGCGTTGCTGATGGCAAGGCTGCAGCGAGTGCGGCAGCATCTCATGTACTCAAGGGAAAGGTCCGTGTACAGATGGATAAAGCGGTCGTAGACGAAACTTCATGCATTGGGTGCGGTCTATGTGAAAAGGTCTGCCCATTCACTGCAATCTCCATGACTCTACGTGATGACAAGAGCCAGCTTGCTGAAGTAAGTTCAATACTGTGCACAGGCTGTGGAAAGTGTCAGGTAGTTTGCCCAACAGGGGCCATTAAACGAAAGCATTTCACGACCGAACAGATAGAGGCCGAGGTATTAGGTCTCATCTCTGCACACAGGAAGCGAGAGCAGGCTGAGAAGACATCGGGAGGTGTTTCTTCATGACGGAAATTGGTGAAAAGAAGGAACTACCGGGTGTCTTCATAGACCCCATAGATATGTCCGAACTTGACAGGGGCTTTAGGAAGGAGATTCAGAGTATGCCAAATGGAGAAGAGCTCTCAGCCTGTTTTGCCTGCTCCACATGTACGTCTGCCTGTCCGATTGCAAATATCTGGGAGATTAAACCCCACCAGCTGATTCGGATGATTATCCTTGGTATGCGTGAGAAGGTTCTTTCCTCAAAAGAGATCTGGCTCTGTCTGACTTGCTTTGAGTGTCAGGAGAGATGTCCACAAGGGGTTCGGGTCACAGACATATTCTTTGACTGCAAGAATCTTGCAACCGAGGAGGGCATGATACCTGCCAGTATTGTCGCCCTTGGGAAGGAGCTAATTGAGAAAGGCCAGCTCTATACTGTGACTGCTGACTGGGAACGTGAAGACTTGGACTTGGAACCTGATGTTCCTGGGTTATCCACTGATGCAGTGAAACGAGTCCTTGGTGGCACTCGTACCGGTCGACTCGTCAAGGGAGGTAGATGAGATGTCTACCTACAGTGTCTATATTGGTTGCAGTGTGCCTGCAAACTATCCCAACTATGAAGCTTCAATGAATAAGGTTGCGGAGTTATTAGGCCTGACCCTAGAATACTTAGAGGATGTAGCATGCTGTGGTAGTCCTAATCTGAGGGCCATGGACTACTGGGGATGGACTCTTGTCAATGCACGAACACTTGCAATAGCTGACAGTACAGAACATGATATTTTGACGCCCTGCAACGGATGTTTTGGCAGTCTAAAGGATGTATATCATCTGTTAAAACATGATACAGATTATAGAAATCGCATTAATGCCGAGCTTGAAAAAGAGGGTCTTGAGTTCAGAGGGGCAAGCAAACCCCGTCACTTCATAGAAGTCCTCTATACTGATGTGGGTCTTGAGTCGATAAGGAAGAAGATTACAAAGCCACTTGATGGTATTGGCATAGCAATTCACTATGGATGTCATCTTCTGCGACCTAGAGACGTGACTGAGATCACACCTGAAATCCTTAGTGAGCTCGTAAGAGTCATGGGTGCGGATGTAGTCGAATATGCACTATGGAAGCAATGCTGTGGAGCCACAGTATTACCGGTGGATGAGGCTCTGGCAATAAGACTTGCTCGAGATAAACTCAAGTCTATGAAGGATGCAGGTGCTGCTTTTGCCACAGTTGTCTGTCCGGCATGCTGCAATCAATTGGACCTTCAGCAGCTCGGACTACGAGAGTCATATGGCGAGCAGTTCGACCTTCCAATCCTTTTCTACCCTCAGATCCTCGGTCTCGCACTGGGTCTTGATGAGGATGAGGTGGGTCTTGGTATGAACAGGGTGCCTGCGAAGCCGATTCTCCAACACTTCTCCAGATAACTGTAAAGCACTATCATCCAAGCTCATAGCCGCATTCTTCCCATGCTTCTCGCATCACTGGATTTCGTCTGAGGAATGCATCCACTGTTTCTTTAGGGACGCTATTCAATGGGCATGAGAAATTCAAACATCTTGGACAAATCTTGAGTTTTAGGACCGTCATCCATGTTCCAATCCCTATTATTGTGAATCCAAGAAAGAGCAATTGGTTGCCCAAAACTAGAAACGGAATCGGATAGCCAGCAAAGATGATTAATGCAATTATGAACTGGATTTGGTGAGAACGACTCATAGGTTTCGGGTTATAGGGCCATGTCTTGTAGAGTCCGTAGTTAGCATAACAGTGCAGGGTATGGCCTTGTCCACCATCCTCGGCATAGAATGGACAGTGACTACAGAGAACTCTGTTTTCCCAGAGTTCAAAAAAGACCAACCAATATACGAAATATCCGATGAGCCACAGCCCCATTCCTCCCAGTATCATGCCCCCTATAGCGGGAATGAAGAATAGCATCGCGCTTCCGCCAAACATCAATGTGTCACTCCGATGCATCTCACAATGTATCTCATTGCAGAGTGAACAGTCACCACACTCTTCCTTTGGTTTCCAGATGCATATATTGTGAGGGTTCTTCTCGATATGGTCGGTGTCTGTATCCATAACCGCACGTCCTAGGTGTCCATCAACACTATTATCACAATGGCCATTTAACATCTCTTGAGTATGTCATTGAACAATCCTACCCCATTCAGACAAACTAATAGGCCTCCGAACTGAAATGCAGTTGGGTTTGATTGATGAAGATTGAGCCACTCTTGAATTCGCTTAAGGGAATGTCAGTGGACTTTCTATCAACTGTGCTGGATACACTTCCAGTTGAGTTCACAATAGTCGATGCCGATGACAATGTCCTGTTCTGGAACAGGCATGGTATTCGTGTCTTCAAAAGAGGTCCTGCGATCATTAATAGATACGTTGGGCTGTGCCATCCAGAACATAGCATTGACAAGGTCGAGTTGGTCATTGAGCGTCTCAAGAGCGGAGAGGAAGACTACATTGACTTCTGGATAGACCTTCCCGAAGGAGATAATCCCCGTAAGCTCTTGATTCGATATTATGCCATTCGTGATGACAATGGTAAGTATTTGGGAATACTTGAAACAACAATAAACCTGACACCTCTTCAGGCTTATACCGGCGAATTCCGTCTAGGTGATCTCAAGTAACCTATAACGGAACGGAGGCGGTAGAGAATGAAACTTGAAGGCAAGACTGCAATTGTGACTGGAGTGGGTGCAGGTATTGGAGAATCTACTGTTCGATTATTTGCAAGTGAAGGCGCTGACATAGTAGGAAATGACATCTTGGATGAAGCTGAACGAGTCATCAATTCTATTCGCTCAGAAGGCGGAAATGCGGAATTTGTGAAGGGAGATGTTTCAGACATAAATGACGCTAAACAGATTATTGAAGCTGCCATCGATGTCTACGGCAGGTTGGACATTCTAGTGAACAATGCAGGCATTGTCTTGCCTGGTCGAGTCGATAACACTAATCCTGATGACTGGGACCGTACAATGGCTGTGAACGTACGTGGTCCATACTTGCTCTCAAAATTCGCATACCCCCATCTGAAAGAAACTCAAGGGGCTATAATTCATGTGGCATCTGTAGCAGCCTTGATGGGGCTGGGCAACCGAGCAGTATACACTGCCTCAAAGGGCGCGTTGACTTCTCTAACGCGTGCTATGGCAATGGACTACAAAGATGACAGGATACGTGTGAACTGTATCTGTCCTGGCACTACTGACACACCATCTCTAGCGGACCGACTGTCGCAATTACCAGACCCAGAGGTTGCTAGAAAGGAGTTCATCGAAAGACAGCCTATGGGTAGATTAGGAACTCCCATGGAGATTGCAGAGGGCATTCTCTATTTAGCACTGGCTGAGTTCTGCACAGGGACTATCCTCTCCGTTGATGGAGGAATGTCGCTCTAATCTAAGAAGTCTACCATCTTCAAATCGAATGGTATAAACCAAATGTAGTACAGCTCAAATTGTCTGTCTTTCAAGTGGGTGTGCTTATTGGAGTTCATTGTGCAACCGATTGGGATCATAAAGACATCATTTGAATCTGGAATGGAAATACCAATCCAATCCAGCAAATCTGAAACCATTGGAGAGGCTATCATAGAGAATGAGTTCAAAGCTGGCTTGGACTCCCTCGACCTATTCTCTCATGTGATTCTCATCTATTGGTTCCATCGTGCGAGCTCTGCTAAACCGAAGGTCGTACCTTATCTGGGTAAGAGTGAACGAGGTCTCTTCTCGACGCGGGCACCCTCACGTCCAAATCCGATTGGCATTTCAATAGTTGAGCTTCTTGAAATCGAAGACAACCGTTTAGTGTTCAAGGGCGCAGACATGCTCAACGGGTCACCATTGATCGACATCAAACCGTTTATCCCTGAATTTGACTGCAGACCTGATGCCAATTCAGGATGGCTAGGAGAATATCTGGACAAAGAAGGCCAGCAGTTTCTTGGTGATACCCGTTTTCACGAGTAGTATTTGCCTCCATACGAAACCAGAGAACCTATCAGATAGTCGCATGGATAGCAATCGAAATGGTGGTGCCTAGGCTGTCAAGATTAGAACAGAGAGTTGTTGAAACGGTGAGAAACGCCCTCACTCTGGGGACCACACTCAAACAAATCGCTGCAGCCATTGATGAAGATGTGGAGAAAGTTGCGGATTGTATGCAGAACCTGAGTAGCCGCGGCAAAGTTGTTAGAATGGGTCGAGGTCTGTGGGTTCTGAAGCAATATGAGAGGATAGAAAATGATCCTGAATTCATCAGTCCCGCAGAGTATGCCAATAGATTCGCAGCTTTGCACAATCTGAATATATCTGAATATCATAGAGGCCCCATTACCTTCTCCGAAAACCATAACATGGAAAAACCAATTCAAAGATGGGCGCCTTATGTCCAAGGATTCTCTGCAAGTTTCGTAGATGAGATGTTACAGCGCTTCAGTATTTCACCTGGTCAGAGAGTTCTTGATCCCTTCGCGGGAAGTGGAACCGTTCTTGTCGCCGCCAAAATGAAGGGGATTAACGCTATCGGTGTTGACCTTGTACCACTCATGACTTTTATGGCACGCACGAAGACTGAATGGGATTTGAATGTTGAAGAGATTCGAACCGCGTTTAGAGGGTTAAATTGGGCTCAAAATCCAACTATTCAATCACCAACATTTCTCAGGATGTGGGAATCTCATTTCAACAAGGATGTTCTGAGGAACCTTCTAATCATCAAGCAGTCAATTCAAGATGTTGAAAATCCAAGGATTAAGAATCTGTTCAGGCTAGCACTGGCAAGTGTCCTAGTGGATAATAGCAACCTGAAACGGTCTCCGTGCTTGGGCTATGCTAAGGAAAAGAATGTGGCTGCAGACGCTCCTTTTACTACCTTCTCTAAGAAAATCGATGACATGATTCAAGACCTCATGTATGTTAAAGGCAGAGCACATGGTTCTGTCAACGTGATTACCGGGGACTCGAGAACCATAAGATACGAGCCTGAGTCTATCGATATTGCCATCACAAGTCCTCCCTATGTGAATGGCCTCGATTACATAATCAACTACAAGATTGAAATGGCTTGGCTAGATATGGTCGATAGCTATGATGATTTGAGCAAATTGAAGGATGACATGGTGGCTTGTGATAATGTATCCAGGGTCATTATCCGGGACTTCTCCGAAAGGGAGGATACCTATCGAGATGAATGGTTAGATGACATAACCAATCGGATATTCAACCGCATTGAATCTAAAGCGGGCTATAGACGAAGAGATATGCACAATGTCGTGCGTAAGTATTTCGATGATGTGTATCATGTCTTCAGAAATGTATACGAGGGTCTCAAAAAGGAAGGACGCTTCGCCATTGTCATCGGTGACTCGCTTATTGCAGGAGTATATATCCCTGCAGATCTCATCCTAGCGCGGGTGGGAAAATCTATTGGCTTCAAAATTGAATCCGTCGAAGTAGCTAGGTCTCGTCGTTCAGGACAACGAAAATCATTCAAACTCAGGGAAAGTATAGTCATCCTATTAAAATGAAACCTCACTATGAAAGGTTATTTCGATGTGAATGTGTAGCTTAAGGACAGAAATTGGGGACATATTAGTTGAGTAGTCGAATGAAATCCTATGCACCGGTTTTGGCAATCATTGCGGTTTCTTTCATACTGTCCTATCTGTTCTATACAACTGGAAGTTTTGCTGTTTCTGCCAATCATAGTTCACGGATTGAAGCATCAGGTTGGAGATATTATCAGGTATGGGCAATTGAGAACGACACTATGTCAGGAAGTCTTGAGGTCACCACTGAAGGTGTCATAGACTTCTACTTCATGACTGAGAATAATTATCGATACTGGACTGGAAGTGGCGGCAGTACTGGATCGCTATATCAAAGAACCGCGGTTGAAATGTTGGAATGGAACGTGTCGATTCCTATTGATGGCATCTATTTCGTCATATATAGCAATAGGGGCAATTCTGCATCAGAGCAGATTCAAGCCTCCATGCATGTGGAAACTTCAAGATCCCTGCTCTGGCCGGTTATCGCAACAGGAACCATTCTAGCAGCAGCATTCCTGATTTGCATGACAACAATTCGACGAGTAAAAGATACACTGACTCTTTGAAGCACTGTTGCCAAACGAATGAAATCCCAAATAGAAGTAGCAAGTTAGTCGATTTGTAATCCGTGCATTCTCTAGGCAATTGCAATTCTGTGTGGAACATAGTCTGTCATCTGTACTTCTTTGCCAAGTAGTCGTAGTCCCATGACGATTTGACCCCGATGATAGGTTGCATGGTTGACGAGGTGGAACAGGATCTCGTCAAAGTTGATGGTGATGTCTTTCTCTTTGTTATCGATTGTAATCTTGTCCACAGTCCTGTCATCGATCATCTTAAGGAATCTATGGACATAGTCCATGAGAAACTTGAACAGGGCATCTCTACTCATTTCTACGAAGTCAGGTTCATCCTCTGGACTCTTATCAATCCAGTCGTGGTACCATTCCCATGTGTCCTGTGCAAGATGGATGTATCGCTTTCTGATACTGCCGCCTTCTTCTCTGAAAGATTTATCGAATTCCTCGTTGCTTAGCTTCTGGACAATACCCCAGATTCTATTGTCCGCCCAAATGAGATACTGGCCCATTCTCTCTAGAAGGTTCATACCGACATTGCTGTGAATCGTCCACATAAATGTCCGGCTAATCATGTCAGCTTGAAACATCGACTTAGGGATGCTCTATTTCCAGAGGAATCCACCGCATTCACTGTGCAGTCATAACATCCAGGCTCTAATTCAAAGACGACACGACCAAAGGTGCTGTTTGCCCAGAATACGGGATTAAGAACGCGTTGAAAACTGAGTAACTCACAGTTGCCATAGACTGTCAAATTCACATCACAAACGAAGCCCTCCCTATCGTGTACATCAGCCATGAAGGCAACTCCTTCTTCAGTAGCAAATGTCCGGAGGTTCTCTATCATTGGTTTTGATGAGTCCTCGGAGATGATTGGAATCACCTTGATCTTCTGACCATGCGGAGCGGAGTCCAACAGGAGATACTTCCTAGCTTCCTCTTCTATCATGAAGAACCTGTTAGAGATCTTCCCCCCATCTGTGACACTTACATCATTCCAAGATGCAGGTATCTCAATTCGATAAGTGATTGGTATACCATATTCGAACTCACTTCCAATTGCTGTCACGAACGAAACCATACCATCAGTGCTTACATGTTTCTTAATACAGACATTGTTTCTCTCAATTTGATAAGCAACAGCCTCTCCCCAACTTGTATACCATGTGTCGTTTCTATGGGCTATTTCTTGAAGCGCCTCGAAGAATTCATTTCTCTCGCTGTCACTGAACCACCTCGAGTGTCCATAGCATTTGTATGCTCGATGGGCACCGTCATCAATGGCCACCATTTCATTGAACGAGCTGATGAGCTTGCTTATTGTGGACCCCTGGACTCCATGAACACTAGGAAATGAATGTCGGGCATGGCTTGTTCTTTGCATAGGCCATGAGCCAAGACTATCTCCAGTTTCGTAGGAGATACCTCTGGCTATCTTGAAATATTTCTGTACAATCTCTTGGACAGCTTGGTTCTGAGATCCGTATGGGTATGCAAACAGGATGGGTGTATACCCATAGATGTCTTCAATGTCTTCAATACTCCGCAGCAGGAGCTCCTCACAGTATGAGAGGTTTATTGAAGCATAATGCACATGTTCTCTTGAGTGCGACTGAATGTCATGACCACGAAATAGCATATCTAGTCCCCAGAGCTTTCTGCCCTGAATACAACTCGTAACTGCGAATGTTGTATGTCGAAATCCCAGTTCATCCTCAAGGAATGAGAACCGCAGGTCATCTCCTCCATCATCCCATGAGAACATGAATGCATACTGCTTTCCACCCCTGAATACATCCACTGTTGGTTCATCTAGGAATACCAGTCCGCCTGAACCCACTATCTGAATGAACTCTAAAGAGAGTACTAGGATAAGGATGACTGTAAATGCACATTTCTTGGTTCTCATTCTGCCTGACCTTCTATCCACTAGTTGCTTGATTCACTGATCTTGATGCCGCGTGTCGGGTGTCCTTCACCCGCCGCGCGTGTCTTGTTTCACCAAAATGAAAGCGTTGCTTCCAATTTCAGAAGCGGCTTTGCCCACACCGAGCCACAATGGGGATTTTGGAATTCTGCATTGATACAGGGGCTGTCAAGTCGAGTTCCGATGTGGTTCTAATTGTCAGCACCCTGAATCACATTACTCCCAATTTGATAATATGCTACGCATTGAACACATATGTCCAAAAACTAGTACATGTACCCTGTACCTTGTTCAAAATCTCGAACACACCA
>JASFEL010000004.1:0-14228 GCA_050124855.1 Candidatus Thorarchaeota archaeon
ATCATAGACAAAGGTTGGGTTGCAGTCAAGCTCGTTGATCTCCGGGTTTTCATCTATCATCTTTGAAACTGCCATGATTACTTCGACCAAGGCATCTACATCTCTTGGTGCCTGCCCTCGGACGCCTTCCAATATCTTAGCGGCTTTTATCTCTGCAATCATTTCTCGGGCATCAATCTCCATGAGAGGAATGAGTCGAAATGTGACATCTTTGAGAACCTCTACAAATATGCCCCCAAGACCGAACATGATAGCATGCCCAAATTGTGGGTCACGTGTGACTCCTATGATGACCTCTGTTCCCATGTCTGCGAAGTCTGAGATGAACACTCCTCTGCTGAGGTCGACATCTACTCCCTTCTCCTCTCCGAATCTCTTGGCATTGTCCATAATCTCATTGAATGCCTGACGGACCTCATCCTCATTCTTGAGATTGACCTTGACACCACCCGCATCGGACTTGTGAAGTATGTCCTTAGACAGTATCTTCAGTACAACTGGGAAACCAATCTTCTTTGACTTCTCTACAGCTTCGTCAGCTGTAGCGGCAGTATCGTATGCTGGAATTGGGATTCCATAGCCCTTCATTATGTCCTTGGCCTCATGCTCGAGTACAAAGGTCCTGCCCTCATCAAGGGCCGTTTTGAAAATCTTCTTGGCAGCTTTCATCCTTGTTCAGACCTCTCTGCACTTGCTGGCAAGCCGGTCTTATTTATCATTTGAGTCATGAGTGGTCTTTTTGAACTTACTTCCACCCCCTTTGTCAATATAACACAACTCAAATAGCAACTCCGAGAAAGCGTCTGGTGAGGAACGAACTTGGGATTTGACACTCTCGCCGACGGGCAAGCTATCATGGAGTCTTCAAGCTCTGACTTCAAGGATATAATGAAATCTGCCTATGAGAGTAGACTGAAGGTGTTTGGGAATGAGTTACTATGTTACAGTCCCACAGCCTATCCCTATAAGATAGAAGAGCATCGACAGGTGAGTCGTCATAATTTCATCTCTATTAGTGTGACTGGCACATCTTGCGCTCTCCAGTGTGATCACTGTGAAGGGCGTCTTCTCAAGGGCATGGAACCGGCAATGACTTCTGACCAACTCATTCAGGTATGCAAAGAGGTCAGAATGCGGGGAGCTGAGGGAGTACTGATTAGTGGAGGTTCTGATTCAAGAGGTCATGTTCCCCTCTCTCAGTTTGGAACGGCAATAAAAGCAGCCACTACGGAGCTGGGCCTCAAAGTAGTAGTCCATACCGGTCTTGTCGATGACGAAACAGTCCAAATGCTAAAAGAAGCCTCAATCAATGCCGCAATGCTGGACATAATCGGAAGCAGAGAAGTTTCAGAGCGCATCTATCACCTCGAAGACGGCCCAAGACGCATGGAACAATCTCTCGAGCTGTTGCATGCTGCAGGCATTCCAACTGTTCCTCATGTCCTAGTGGGCTTGGATTATGGTTCACTTGGAGGAGAGATAGAAGCACTGGACATGATATCTCGAACCAACCCAGCTGGAGTAGTGATTATCGCCCTGAGCCCTTTAAGAAAGACTCCAATGGCGTCTGCGAAACCCCCTTCTGCTGAATCGATAGGTAAGGTTCTGACCGTCACTCGGCTGGCAATGAAAGAAATCCCAGTTCTACTCGGATGTGCGAGGCCAATAGGACAACACAAGATTGACACAGACAAGTATGCACTTCAAAGCGGAGTAAATGGAGTCGCATACATAAGCCAAGAAGGCGTCGACTACGCCAAGTCTTTAGGCTTGAAACCAGTATTCAGGGATGTTTGTTGCAGTCTTGCATATGAGATAATCACGTAGTCCATCTTCTGACCCCAATTCCTGCCAGCTCATAACCAGTATCAAATATCCAAAGGCCTACAGCTGCGCCAAAGAAAGGTGGCCAGATGATTGAGAGAAGGATCACTGCCACCTTCAGAGTGAATCTGTAGTAGAAGAAGAATGATATCCATGGCCTTTCACCACTGTCTGCCCAATCATTTCCACGTTCGTCTACTATGGCCGCCAAGAGCAAAGCTAGCAGGAGAACAAAGAGATCGATTCCATTGGATACTGCAGGCACACCTACTAGCAGTAACAATGCGCCTATCATGATGAAGCCAACTAGAAACTGGGGCTTGTTTACCTTTCCAGACAAGAGAACTCCAATGACAATCGCGCCCAGAAGAACTAGGTCCCATTCAGAGAGCGTCATGATAAGGCCAAACAACACTCCCGATAGAGCCAGGGGTACAACTGCAACGTTCGGTCGATTCAGTTCATCAAGGAGGTCATCACCTAGCTTCAGAGTCAAGCCTGCCAGTGAATATGCAATATAGTAAAGAAGCCATTCTACCACTAGGTTCGCCATCCAGGAATTCATTGCGGTCTAGAATAGTGGCTCCTCCGCCTAACTATGACACATCACTGGACGCTAGCCCTCAGATAGCCATTGAACATCATCGGAGCCTCGTCTGAATTCGATGATTGATTGATAAAAGCATTGGAACAGTTCTTACTGAAGAACTACTGGAGTTCCTATGGCCTGTCCGGGTAGGTTTGTGCGGAATTTGGCACGAACAACACCACTATTTCCATGGGGTCCTAGAACTTTCCCCAAAAATTCCCTTCCAACTTCTGAAGTCCATTTCACTTTCCGACCTACGAGTGCTGCAGCCTCAGCACGCGTCTTAACAGCGTCAAATAGCAAAAGGACCTGATTGGGGTGCTGTAGGTGTTTGCCCCGTCTGTAGCTTGTGACGACGCCTTGTAGACCTTTCTTGACTTCTTTCTTGGACAAGTGGAATTCCTCCTGAGGAGTTCTCGTTGACGCCCTGGAGATGGAATATAAGAGTTGTGTCAGGGGAACAACCCATTTACTGTATCCCAGGTCCTTTCTCTGAATCTGGTTTCTTACCAATCTCTAACATATGCGAATCGATACGCTCAGTAATCGCCTTGCTCTTCTCCATCAAGACATCGCGCACCGACCATCCAACAACATCCTGTTGTTGAGCGATTTTGAACAGTGCAAACCATATGTGCCCATCAGCGTATGCTCCGGCCTGGTATAACTCCTCAACCATCTTCCTTATCAGATCAATCAGGTCATCTGAGTCTTTGAGCTGTTTGAGGACGACCCTTTCTTTCTTCAGAACCTCTCTCACACGCCAAATCATCTGGATTGAGCTGATTGACGATAAGACGACTACAAAGGCTGTAATGGCAAGTAAATCTATGATTAGTTGAACGCCACCCCGCGGATAGAGGATTATCACTATGGATCCAATGAGTATTATCTCATAGACGATTCCCTCGATGACTGTGTTAAGGAGTTTCCTAGTCCTCCATGCATAGTATCTAGCCAGAGAAGATTTTGGTTTGCGGAAGTTCATGATTGAGTTCAGATATGCATTCCTTCCCCCTCGTACAAGATAGATGAGAATGCCCTGTAGGAGAAGGGCGTTTATCACAACCGTGAAGGAATAAAGGCTGACAAGGCTCTGCATAGCTACACATCATCCGTACCGATGTTTAAAAGCTATTGAAGTGCGCCTTACGAATTACTTTCGGCCTTCTCTCCAGACGCACCATGTATTCGGAGAAGCATATCTCCATGCAGAAAGGCCTAATCCTGTCCGAATCCCTATGAGTCATACTCGATTCGTTTTGGGTATACGCGGGTCCGGGTGTTGCCCTCCCGGAATACGACCTGGGCTCGCATCCTATTTCTACAGAATGACTTATCTCGTGGCCAATGAATCTCGGTGTCTGTGGCCCCTATGAAACCTGTACGTCACATAGATCCTACTGATGACACCACTTTGCGTAGCATTCTGGAAGCTATGAGAGATGTGGGTGTCCTTGGAGCTGGTCGACTCGGAAGAGCCGCTTCAATTATAGCACGCATGTTCAAGGACCCAGACTGTTTCAGGTTCCTCGCTCTGTCTGGCCCAATGGTTCCGGGTGGCCTGCGAGGAATAGTCAGTCATCTTGTTAAGGGCGGATATGTCAACGCGATCGTCACAAGTGGGGCAAACATCGTTCATGACCTTGTTGAGGCGTATGGTGGAGCACACTACCGAGTTCCACCACAGAAGGATGATCACGAACTGAGAGAGGCAGGGATGGGTAGGATTGCAGATCTCTATGTTAAGGAGAAGGACTTTGAAACATTTGAGAAGGGAATCTATGCTTTTTTGGATGCTCTGCCTGATGAGAAGATGACGAGTCTTGCCCCCAGCGAATTCATGTCTGAACTAGGTGCTACTCTTACAGATGAAGCATCAATAGTACGACAGGCAACCCAGCACAAAGTACCTATCTTTTCTCCAGGACTGATGGACTCAATGCTAGGCTTTCATATGTACACTTACAGTACGACGAAACCTTTTGCTCTAGACTTTGTGAAAGACTTGCGGATTCTAGGAGAAATCGTGACGAAAGTAGAAAAGACAGGTGCGATAATGCTGGGTGGTGGTCTAACTAAACACTTCACGATGGGCTCGACAATCCTGAGGGGAGGTCTCGATATGGCAGTCCAAATCACTCTTGATCGTCCCGAGGGCGGCAGTCTCGGCGGTGCCCCTTTGGTTGAGGGGGTCTCATGGCAGAAAGTTCAGTCCGAAGCTAGGTTTGAAACAGTAATCGGAGATGCCACTATCATCTTTCCAATGTTGATTCTGGGAGTGCTTGGATAGTAGACAATCAATCTACTCTATGAGCGTGCCATCACAATCATTGGAGAAGATTTATTTCCATACATAGTTAACAAATGTTAAGATAATTTCGGAGAGGAAAGGAATGACCGACGAATATCCGATTCCTTATAGTAAGGAATCAGTTTACTTCCAGTACAACGTCAAGGATTTCAATCGCGCTAAGAAATTCTATGGAGAAATCCTCGGGCTAGAGAAGACCTGGGATGGCGGCGAAGAAGTTGGTTGGATGGAGTTTGCCCTTCCAATCACTGGTGCGAGGCTGGGTTTAAACTATCAACGTGAGGGCGAGATTAAACGAGGCTCCGGAACTCTGACGCTAGTAGTCGATGATCTTGTTGTCACGAAGGATTATCTCAAGAGTAAGGGCATTAACTCAGATGACATCGTTGATATCCCTGACATGGCTTCGTATTTCAACTTCGAGGACTCTGAGAACAACCCGATTCAAGTCGTATCTGATCCTCGAATAAAGTCCGAGGACGAAAAATGATTGAAGAAATGGAGCCAATTGCAAGGGTCCTGGTAAACCAATACACTTCAGTATGGAAGACGCTTCAATCTGCCATCAAGAAGGTTCCTGATGAGAAATGGCACGATGGAGTGGGCAAATGGTATTTCTCACAGACCACATACCATATCATCGAAACTGCACAGTTCTATCTCGGGAGTGACCCTGATACCATGCAATGGGGTGCACGTGCTGGCATCGTCTGGGATGACATTGAAGACATCCAAAAAGAAGTACTGCCCAGACTAACAAAAGACCTTGTAAACTCTTATCTCAGCGAGATTGGCGAATCAGCGGCTGAAGCCATGAGGTCACTCTCCAATGAGGAATTCTTCGAAACAGATGGCTTTGACTGGTTCAGTTCCATCCTTGACAAGCTCTTGTATCTGCTGAGACATACCAATTATCATGTTGGAGAGCTCAACCGGGCTCTCAGAGAATGGGGTATATCCCCTGCTAGGTGGGGGTAAATGGGCCCAAAGCCGCTATTGTGAGTCCGTCTTACTGCTCCTTGGATATTCTGGCGCTAAGACGCCCTCCAAGGAGGAAAAGCACAGCACAAACCTCTATTCCAATCACCAAGCCCAGCGCGAAGTCCGGGAGCCTGTATAAAATCATCTCGGCATCAGAAACTGTTGGGTCATTGGGATCGAATCCGTTGTTGACCTCCCATGCATCAGGAATCGAATCGTTGTCAGTATCAGTCTGAATTGGAGATGAACCAGCAGAATACTCCTCGAAGTTTGTAAGACCGTCTCCATCTTCATCTCTATATGCATCATAGACCAATGGATCAAGACCATATCGTACCTCCCAAGGATCCGGCATGAGGTCCCCATCTGTGTCAGAGCTAATCGGCGATGTCCCGCGAGTATACTCATTGAGGTTTGTCAGAGTGTCCCCATCAGCATCTCTGTGAGAATCTACCACAAGTGGGTTGAGGCCAAATTGTACTTCCCACCCATCCGGCATTACATCATTATCAGAATCTTGCTCGAAGGCCAATGTGCCAATCTGGTATTCCATGAGATTGGACAGCTCGTCGAAATCCCGGTCTTCCCTACTATCATCACGTGTGGGGTCGAGATAGTTATCGACCTCCCACTTGTCTGGCATGGCATCAGAGTCCGAATCAGAACTCCTTGGAGAGCAGCCATGCATGTACTCCTCCAGATTTGATAACCCATCTGAATCGGCATCGCCATTAGCATCGTCAAGCAGTGGGTTCAGTTCGTATTGGTACTCCCACCCATCGGGCATGAAATCGAAATCGCTATCGAAATAGTGCGGGTCAGTGCCTATGGCAATTTCGAAGTAATTGGGGAGAGAGTCTGAATCTGAATCTGAGAGATCCATGAGTTTGAACACGAAGGCATCTTCATTGCCATTATGAGTCGCATCGAAAGCGTTCATATGTGGGAAGTCTGGGGAGAACGTCCAACCAGAGGCATAGATGTATCCATTATCGTCTATGCAGATACCTCCAGGGCCATCAGACTGGCTTCCACCGAAGAACGTTGAAAAGAGTGGATCTCCAAAGGTATCGAACTTGATTACATACACATCGTAGACGCCATTGAAAGTATCATCATACGCGTCAAAGACCATGAAGTTCGTTGATGGTGTGCCTCCTATGACAAAAGCCTCTCCTCTCGAGTTTACCGCAACATCCCGTGCTTGATCAAAATCCCCACCACCTATGTACGTTGAGAAGTTTAGGAAGTTGCCAGTCGGGTTGAGCTTGGTCAGGAAGCCATCATAGCCGCCCATCCTGTTCTGATAGGCATTCCATGTGGGATAATCACTAGAAAACGTTTCACCAACGATCCATGCATACCCATCCGAGTCTGCTGCAATCGAAAATGCCCCGTCAAGACTAGAGCCTCCAAGGTACGTCGAATACTCGAGACTTGCTCCATCTGAGCTTATCTTGAAGGCTATCACATCCCAATTACCACTAGATGCATTATTGTATGCGCTCGCTGTTGGAAAATCTGTAGACAGAGTTGCCCCGCAAACATAGGCATTGCCAAGAGAGTCCATGTCCACTCCGTAGGCATTGTCCCAATCTGAACCTCCCACGAATGTGGAGTAGACTATCGAACCTGCCGAGCTCAACTTAGTTACGAAGCAGTCAGCTAATCCATTATGGGTACTATCAATTGCATTAATTCTGGGGAAATCTGAGGACTCGGTGATTCCTACAACACAGATGACTCCATCGTCTGACACAGTTAGGTCTTGTATATCATCAGAAAGTGCACCGCCAAGAAATGTGGAATACTCTAGATCATCACCAGCTGCATTGAGTTTGCACACAAAACCGTCCATCTGTTCTAAGGTGTCATCAAGAGCATTCACGGTTGGGAAATTGGCTGATGCTGTTGAACCAGCAAGATAGACACAACCTGCAGAGTCCACATCTATACCGTTCGCAATATCATCACCGGACCCTCCAATGAACGTCGAATAGACAACACTCCCAGTAGCATTGATCTTCACAACAAAGCAATCACTGGGTCCGCCGTTCCATGTATTGTCATAGCCACCTGTTGTCGGAAAATCACTGGAGAAGGTCGTGCCGCCAACATAGACGTTGCCGTCATCATCAAGGGCCAGATGATAGGATCTGTCCTCATCGGAACCCCCAATAAACGTCGAATATACGAGAACATCAATGGTGACATTCAGGTTTGCTAGGGTTCCTTCAATCATTGCGTGCGGGCCCTCACTGATATTCATCGTTGACGAATCTGCACACGTTCCCGCTCCAAGAAGCATGCATGAAAGGAGTAGTATTGCTGTAAGTCGATATCTCAAACCTCTTCCACCACGACCCCGCCTCTTAGCCTAGGTGCTATTTCTCATCTGAGCATATATGTTATGTCCTGCAAATGATGGAGAGTCTATTCTTCTGGAAGAATTCAATCATCATACTTCATAGCTATTGCCAGTCCAATCAACATGATCAGGACACCTAGGTAGAGATGATGTAATTGAAATCCCATTATCAAGTACGGGTCGAAGTCCGGTAGAAAGTGGAGGAATTCGGTACCCGGTACAAAGTCGTGAAGGTCATCGACGAATAGGACTAGACCAAATATGAATGTGAGAACACCTGCTGCAACGCCTTGCTTTCCCAAGATTTCTCTCTCCAATTTAGGGCCTTGCGAAATCCCTACTTCGCATTATACGTGATAGGTTATCAATAATTCCCCAAACACAATAATGCTACTCAGGAACGCTCAGCCTGTTCTCCGAGGGTTGCTGCGTTTGAATTGGTGGGTTGATGCTCACGTAGTAGAGGGCGATTAAGTACAGGAATATGAGTATACCAATCGCAGGTATCAGAGGATACTCCCTGAGGAAGTCTCCCACCATTTGGTTCAATATTTGGAGTAGTATGAGAACGAACCCGAGAGTTAGGGATACAAAGAGTAGATCGTAGCACATCCGTCTGGGAGGTTCCCATCTCACATCGATTGCTGTCTCTTCTGATTCAACCATTCTCAAAACCCATTACGGACCCTTGGACAATACTACATATGCGTCCAACCTAATAAGAACAAAAGCTCTGGTTATGGTGAGGTAGTCTTTTGGATAGGATTGAGAGACCATCAGAAGTCGAAAATGCGACGATATTGGCTCTCTTTGGTGGATTACTCCATATTCTTTATGGTGTTAACTTTCACATGAGAGTAGCACCGTTGGATCCTCTAATCTCAGTATTTGGTCCTATCATGAGTGTTCTTGGGATTTTGTCAATTGGTGCCTGTATAGGGCTGTCCCTGATGAACTCATGGGCCAGAAAGCTGGTCACAGGCGTTGGTTTGGCTATTTCTGGTGCCCACATCCTATTCGGGTACTATCTCATGGCAGCTATGTCAGCAATCATTTACTGGCTTGCGATAAGTCAACTCAAGAACGTTGCCTTCAACGATGACTCCGACAGAAAGGAAAAGGAAAGTCCCACTTGGATGGTTCTCTCTCATAATTCCAGTCTGATGGGGCATTTTATTCTCGTACAATCTTAGTGATCCGCTCGAGCACTCGACAGGCCCGCAAGCTGGCACATTTTCTTCCTTCTAATTCATTTCTTCTTGGCGAGATAAAATTGCAATCATCAAGGTTGAATTATGAATTAAAATGCGAGATACTGTTGAATTCTCCGAGTACCCCATTCATGACCCGGCAGTATCGTTCGAATGCTGAGTGTCCCTTCTTAGTCAGCCTCAAAATTGTGCGGGGTCTCCTCGACGCGAATTCTTTCTCGATTTCAATGTACTTCTCGTCCTCGAGGCGACGCATGTGTGAGGACAAGTTCCCCCATGTCAGGCGTGTTTGGCGCAACAGATATGTGAAGTCAGCTTCTTCTATCACATAAAGCTGGGCCATAATGAGAAGTCTAGCTGGCTCGTGAATGACCTTGTCAACGTCAGATGGATACGTCTTTCCCTTATTCGGTTTGGACATCTTTCTCTAACTCCAATGGGGGATGTTTCGAGATGAAGTCTGCAAAGGTCAGGAAACCAATAGCAAGAAAGACTACTCCCCATCCGACCATGTAAAGAAAGAACGCATCCTGTAATCCAGGAAGCTCAATCATGGACATAACAAGGCCGCTAAGAAGTGCTAGAGTTCCGTATGCATAGTAACGCAGCTGACCCGTCTTTTTTTGCAGATGCAAGGATGGCCCTACCAATAGCATACTTGCAATAAGCGGGGACCACTTCCACCAAAGAAGAGATGTGACAATTTCCTCATGGAAGACAGCTACAATAGCTGCCATGACCACATAGATTGCAGCCACGAACAGAAGAGTCCCCTTTAAGATGCCCCATGTGTCCTTCTCCTGTAGCTTGACATAACCAACACGTGGGTATGTGTATCTCTGCCTTACTCGTTCAGTTATGGGAAGCATCAATGCAAGCCATATCAGAAAAAGGGTGAAACCAGCAGAGGGCGGAATCACCCAAAGACCTACAATAATCAGAAGGAATCCAACATTGATCTCAGTTATCCCATCCTGCATGTACTCACGGTAAGCCTTCTGCTCAATGGTCTTCAACTTTGAACCACTACTCATCATGACCATATGAAAATAAACTCTAAAATATAAATATATTTGCAATTCAGTATACTTTGCATTACAAAGATAATCTAATACGACCCATGCATTCAGTAATAAACGAAATGCTTACATGATTAATTGGCCTATTCTGTTTCTGAAATGGTACCTTAAAGACTTGGATTGATAGGCATCATGTTTTGGTTGCTGTCTATCACCCTGTTCAGTTGTCATGTTTCGTATAGACCTGAACCCGATTACTATAATCTTGAGGATACCCTTGGGCCATACGAAACATTAGCAATACCACGCGATGCTGATAAGGGCGATAGAATGCATGGTAGCTGGAAGATGGAGCATTCTGCTGTGAATGTCTACCTTCTTCACATGAACGACTATGAAGTTAACATGACTCCCTCGCTACATATCTGTCTGTATCATGCATATGGAACCAGTGGACACTATGATGTTGTGGCAGAGATAGATGGTCCGTATGTCTTGCTCTACGTCAATCCCGCACCATACAACCAAACAATCTGGTTTAATGAGAACCGTGATCATCCAGTCGACCCGCTATTCTACTATAGCCCTTTGATTTACTCCGGGATTCTTGTTATTTGTTTCAGTGTCTTGCTATTACTGTCAACTTCTAGGAAACGTGTTGAATCTACTCCGCTAGTATATGTCAATTGTTGAATTCAGCCGCCACTCAGCATGAATATGCCTGCTCTATCCGTATCTCTTAACAAGAGGTCGACAGACATACTGTTTTTGAAAGCATCTCTAGCATTTGCTACTATTCCGATGAGATTTACTAATAGAGTGAACAAAATGGTAAGATGTAAGATTACGGTACTGAAACGAACTTTCCACAAAGACCTTGCAGAAGAATACCTGCAGACAAAGACGGGTAAATGTGGGGAATTCGAAGATGGTCAAGAATTCATAACAGAAAGCCCGACAGCCAAACCTGACAATTTCCCATGTAGCTTTGCTTGGCATGACATTCATAGATTTCTCTTGACTCTTATGCAAGGAGGAAGCTTTGATAATTATGTGGGCAAGACTGGCAGAATATGGAAGTGGATGAAAGCCGATAATTCCTACATAACATGTTGTACTGATGGAATCAGACCTGTTATCTTCAAACTAGAGGTAATCGATAGGTCCTCCATATGAAAATAGGTCCGCCCTAATAATTCAAAGGCATTCAGATTGCAGGTCGTACCCGCGCTTCGTAGCTAGAAACACCCAATGGTGGAGGCAGGACTGACCCTGCCTCCGTTTATTTGAGACGCCGATCATCGAGATGCTCTTCAGAACACGGGAACGCGATTTACGACGCTAGTTTCGAGTGAAGGAATCTCTCTCATTTTTCCAGTTCATTAGATTCGAGCATGATCCCAGGAACCCTTGTCACTTTCCCTTTCCTGAGTAGCAGACATCCCGCCGATTTCAAGATTGCTTCCTATAGTAGTAACCTGCTGAAAGCCACCACACGCTGAGCACCATGAAATAGAGCAGTAATAGAGAGAATCCCGTGTTTAACATGGGCACCTCTCCCATGGTCAGAATTAGAAAAAGCGGCACACTAAAGATGAAGAATATGAGTGCGATTCCAGCAGACTTGTTAGCAATCTGTATTGTTCTTTCATCTTTGTGTGAATCGAAATCCGATTTCCAAGCAAGCAATCCCGTGACAACAGCAGCAAAGATTCCAGGAATTATTGCCGAGAGAAAATTGTCAGGAAATAACATAATAACAATCATAAAAACGATAGCGACATACAGAAACATCAGAAAATAGCCAACATACTTAGTATTCATTTTCATCACCTTCAAATTGAAAGAGATCATCAATTCCTACATCGAACAAACGAGCGAGACGGAATGCCAGTTCCAGAGTTGGGTTGTATTTTCCTTTCTCTATAGCGATTATTGTCCTTCGTGTTACTCCAACGCGAATTGCGACGGTTTCTTGAGTCCAATCCGAGGAGCTTGATGCAAGGCGCATCTTCTGCTCACGATATTCCTTGAGTTTGTTTACAATGACCACTCGCCGCACCAAATGTGAAGTATATTTCACGTAAAACAAACTTCACATATAAGGATTTGCCTCTCATTACCAATTCTCTTTCTGAGAGGGGTTTACCTTTGTCTTCATTTTGCACACCCGAAGGTGGATAATAGTTAGATTCAACTGAAAGTGTGAGAATGTCATTATTGTAGTGGTGAGATTGAGGAAAAATCATGCAGCAGTTATATCTCTCCTCCTTATAGTCAGTTTACATGCTGTTTGCACACCTGAAGCTGCTGCGCCGCCTTGCGGTACTGGATATACATGTGGATTAATCTCGGAGTATCGGAGTACAAATGTTCGCATCTCTCATGCCTCCTTAAATGCAACAATAATCATAGACAGTGATGGTGAGGACCTGACCTATAGATTCGAAATCGTATCCAGCTATAACCTGGCAAATACTGCTGACCACAATGTCAGTTTCATAACTTCATATGCGAGAAGCCCATGGGCTCCCCTTACTGCATATGAGAGCATTCCTGACAACTTGAGCATAGCAGGCAACTCCAATCTGTACAATGCATCGGTCATGTATAACATTGCGACTGGGGCAGAGCTACCTGAGGTTCTCCAATCCATATACACAACCAGATTCTTCTCAGAATTATACTTCCCCAGCATTGATGCTGTGAATATCACAATGGCTGCTCACGCAGAAGTTACACTGAATTTCAGGACAATCTTTGAGGAAAAATGCAGTGCGGACTACTTTGACTTCAGATTTGGACTCGATATTCAGAAGCTAGAATCTGATTCAACTCAACTAGATGCGGCATTCGAAATCGTAAATACGTCACTTCTAGCTAGAACAGATCTCCTCAACAGCCATTCCCGCAATACCACACAGTCAGGTGACTCATTAGTCGCGACATGGGCCCTCTCTGACTGGGAGTGGGGTGGTGCGGCCACGTACCCTGGAATGCAGATAAGTGGTGACGTGTTCGGTGACTATCTTGGAGTCCAACTCTGGCAGTGGGAGTATATGCCTCCACCATCACAATGGGTGGACATGACCCCGCTTATCATGGCTGCTGTAATTTCATTGATATTTCTACTTGCCATATGGTGGCGTGGGGCAAGTAGGTGAAATTTGTGAGAAATAATTGGAAGGACAAAGATGCAAACATTGCGAGGACTGATGGATGCCGTGGCCATATGAGGAGTACACTCTGTTTGAGAATATCCTTGGTATGCTGCTCCTCTATCTGACCATTCTGTTGGGATATTTCATCATCAAGCAAGTACTAAGCAGACGATTTGAGCCTGTTGAGGAAGGTACAGATGTTCCCGATGAGGAATACTGGAGTGATGACTGATATCTTCACACCCGATGGTGGAGGCAGGACTGAGCCTGCACTCCGTTTGCTTGAGACGCCGATCATCGAAATGCTCTTCAGAACACGGGAACGCGAATCATGCCGCTAGTCCCGAATGAAGAAATCTCTCTCAAAATTCATCCTTGTGGAGGGTTTTATTCTCCTAGCAAACCATCGCTTCTCAGTTTCGGGAGTTCCGAATCATATGAATTGATTCGCACCTTGGCTCTAGGTATGTATTTCCTTACGTATTTTGTTACGTAAAGACCTGAACCCGTTTTTGGCAGGTCCATTAACTCACATTCAATTGTCCTGCCATGGCGATGATATCTCTCTCACTACCCTGGTCACAAAAGGCAACGCGAACAGTCCAGTAGTTGGGGTAGGTACACATGTGATGACCGAACCACTTGAATATGGACAAGGAAAGAACAGCCATACGAATATCAAATACACTATCTGAAGAAGAAGGACTCTCTCAATGTATTGACTCTTGGTGAGGTTTCCTTTTTGAGCCCATCTCCAGACT
>JASFEL010000005.1:0-12672 GCA_050124855.1 Candidatus Thorarchaeota archaeon
GCTGCGTGATTGATGGCCTCATAGAGTGCATGAGTACAGATTCCGATTGATGCCCAGCCTAGGTTATACTTGCATAGATTGACTGTATTCAATGTGCAGTCCCATGCATCACGTGCTGTGGAAAGAATATCTGCATCAGTGATTGGGTAGTCGTTGAGTTTGTATTCAGCCACATATGACTGGACTGCGACAAGATTTCTAACACACTCATACTTCTCATGTTGCGAATCAGCAACAAAGAACACATAACTGCCGTACTTTTCATCATCTGTATCTGTGGGTTTGTCGGTCTTTGCAAAGATAGAAACTAGGCTAGCTACATTACCATTTCCTATGTAGTATTTACTACCCTTTGCCTCGTACTTGTTATCACCCAACACTTTGAGAAGCATTTCAGTCGAGTAGATATCCGCTCCATGATTCTTCTCACTTAATCCAAATGCGAAGACCCCACCATCTTTCAACAATTGAGCGGTCTTTTTCTTCACACCCTCATTCTTGCTCATCCATATTGGTCCTAACCCAAGAGCGGTCACCTGCCAAGTATACCAGTAATGAAGCCCATAGAAAGCCAGAATCTCATTGAACTCCATGTTCCGCCATGTATCCCAACGACAGTCCTTCTCTCCGAATTCTGGGGGTGTCAATAACTTGTAGAAAATCTCCTCTTTCTTGATAAAATCAAGGAAGTCTTCATACCAAACTAGCGCATGATCGTCATTCTTTAGTTTGACCTTTCCCTTATTCTCGAAGAACTGAATTGTCCTATCCATAATCTGTCTTGATTCCTTGTCAGGATACTCTCGAGTAAGTTTGTTAGGATTAAGCAGTATAATTTCGGTCAGCCCCTTCAAAATCAGATGTCCACAGACCTCTAAAATGTGTTCTGGCATTGAGAGAATTAGATAGCGGGCCAGGTGGGATTTGAATCACTCCATAACAGTAAGACTTCATGGCGATTGTTCTATCTAATGACGATATTTATCTGTTAGACTCTAGTCAATGGAAAAAAGATGTTGTGAGCCAAATGATAAAGACGAAAGCAACTGAGATGTTGGGATGCAAGTATCCGATTATAGCAGGGACCATGGCAAGAATCTCTAGTCCCGAATTTACTGCTGCAGCAAGTAATGCTGGCGCCTGTGCTGTATTGGCCAGTGCGAACTTCAAGACACCTGATGCCCTGCGTGATGCTATCAAAAAGACTCAATCACTTACAGATCGACCATTTGCGGTGAACATCAATCTGTTTCCTGCGCTGATGCCTCAGGACAAGCTGGAAGACTACGTGGATGCCACGTTGGATGAGGGTGTGAAAATCATTGAAACTAGTGGCCACAAAGCTCCAGAGGATTTAGTGCCAAAATTCAGGGATGGAGGCGCTATCTGGATTCACAAATGTGCTGGAGTAAGATACGCGTTGAAAGGAGCATCCCTAGGAGCCGATATGATAACAGTAGTTGGATATGAAAATGGTGGAGCTACTGGGATTCTGGATATCGGAACAATGGTAATGATTCCCTCCGTTGTTGATGCTCTAGATGTTCCTGTAATTGCTGGTGGTGGAATATCAGATGGCAGAGGTGTTGCCGCAGCCCTAGCATTAGGTGCTGAAGGGGTAATTATGGGCACGAGGATGATGGCTACAAAGGAATGTCCCATTCATGACAATCTCAAACGAGCTTTTGTTGAAGCAGCGGAAACTGATACAACTCTGGCTTTGCGTTCTGTTGGAAACACTCACAGACTCTGGAACAACAAAGCAGCGCAAAATGTGCTTGAACTGGAAGCTCAAGGAGCTGCCCTATTCCAGCTCATTCAAGCAGCCTCTGGAGATAAAGCAGAAAAGATGTACAAAGAAGGAGATATTGACCTTGGGGTTGTAAGTTGTGGTCAAGGTGTAGGCTTGGTCAAGGATATCCCCACAGTTAAGGAATTACTAGATAGAACGATGGCTGAGGCTGAAGAAATAATCTCGAAACTTCATAAATTATCCAATTAGAAACGTAGGATGAATGGCCATGAGAGATTTGGCATTATCAAGATGAATAAGGCTCGTCAGAGTCATCGCAGGCATGGCGATAGAGTGCAATTACCTCATCTTTTGTAGGGGATCCAGTGATGAATTTCTCTCCTATACTTATTCGGGGAACTGGTTTTCCATTCAATCTTTCATTCATTCTTTGAACTAGGGTAGACCGAGTGATATCAATCAGTTCGATGTTGGTTCCAAGTTCTCTTGCAGCAAGCTCAGCTGAGAATACTAGGGTCATTGCTTCTGGTGGAACAACTTCTCTTAGTTCACTAGTCTTTCCAAGTTTCTTGTCACACGAATGACAGACAGGCTCCATACCTCTCCGTCCCTTGAAACCGCCTACTGTTTTGGATGAGAAGATAACATGAATACTATGCCCATCAGACATGAAAGGAACCTCAATTGCTTATTCTATGGAATTTTGAAAATAAGGTCTGATTTCGCAGCAAGATGAAGGAACAGAATATACAATGGCGGGTCAGATGAAATCCGAATCGAAACATCCAAGTCAATGGCGAGAGGAATCATAGCGCTATGAAGAAGTGGAAAGTTCAGTTAAGGGATGGGAGAGAAGTCACCCTTCGATTACTCAAGCCTGATGATGAAGAGCAATTACTCGGCATGTTCACTAGATTGTCTGAAGACGCACTCATGTGGAGTAATCCTCCCTATGATGAGGAGAAAATTGGCCGCTGGATGCGTGGTGCTGAAACTGGGCTCTCAGTTGTTGCAGTCTCTGATAACAGTATAGTGGGAATTGCAGCAGTACATGAATATACCCGCCCTAGGGAGAAAGGGACAGGTGGCATGGTGATATACATCCACCAAGACTTCCACGGAGTCGGGCTGGGGACAGCAATGACAAAAAATCTTCTGTCTATAGCTGAGAAAAAGGGACTCCATCGAATTGGTCTATGGGTAGTAGAAGACAATTCAGCGGCAGTGGGGTTGTATAAGAAGTTCGGCTTCAAAGTTGAGGGCGTATTGCAAGATGCATATTTTGGAACGGATAAGAAATACCACAATATGCTTGTGATGGGAATCCTATTTCCAGAGAATAAGAATAAATGATGGCGGGCCAGGCGAGATTTGAAGCTATTTCTGCAACTGGGATTTATTAGAATTAGTTTGGGCTCTCTGTTCAATATGATGTACCATTAGAAATAGCAACGCAAGTGCAATACCATATATGAGAATAGCTTCAAGTCCCTGCCACCATGTGTTGAATAGAACTGGTAGGAAGTTTAGAACTGCATGAATCATACCCACGAGATAGAGTGACTTGGTCTTGTCATATAATAGACCTATGAACGAGAATAACAGAATGCCTGTTAGAATCCCAATGGGTGTAAGGCTCTGAACTAGGCCATGAAAGACCACAAAGACTACCGCGACCGCTATCACTCCAATTAGACGACCGTATTCCTCGACCGCCCGAGTCTGTAAGTATCCTCGGAATAAAATCTCCTGCCAAAAGCTGTTTAGAACGTAGAATGCTATTGAAGCAACTAGCGTAGTCACGATTGGCCACTGATTCAGATTGGGAGATAGCGGGAATTCAAGTGTGCCAAAAAGCACTCCAAACATGGCTGCTCCCAGGAAAAGGACACATCCAATGACCAACCCTAGTCCTGCAAAAAGCGGGCTATTGTGATGCAGGCCCAAGCCGAGTTCAGTCAAGTGGAATTCACGTCTTTCGATGCGAGTGACTAGGAGGAAAACAAGCAGGAGTATCAACACTAGGTCGATTGAACTCGCTATCGCCTGACCCTCTGATGATTCGGAAACAAAAACCTGCGCGTTCTGAAAGGCGATATCGGAGGACACACCTTGAAGAACAAAGACTTGCTGGATGGCAAGTATCATTACAATCCTACTGATGATAATCAGCACAATAGTCAGAATGAGGGCTAGTGAGATTTTCCAGAGATAGCGGATTTCTCCTGCACCTGTTCTAAGTATCTCTGCCATGATTCCTGCCCATTAACCTGATATGATAGCAGATTCGATTAGCGCAACCTATGAAACTAGCTACTACCAGTATTAACCTGAAGATTAAGATGGTGGGGGAGGTGGGATTCGAACCCTAATTTCGACAAAAAGTAGAAAGGCAAAGACTCCTATATCATCATGAAGAAGAATGCCTCGGAAAACCAAGAGAAAGAGGAAAGCGTTGTTGAGGGCATTGCTGAGCTCGAGTAATATGAAAGTGGCAAGTATCTGGACGGGCAGTAGTGAGCGTCCTATAATGCCATGGATCGTTGGGGGTCAGCCCCGCAAGTCATTGAAAAAGAAACGAAGAGTGCCAAGAGCACTTCGACATCGATACTAATGGATTGACTCACCGGCTTTTAGCATCTCATTTCATTTTGCGACTTGAAATAGTCCTTCACAAGATGGCGGGCCAGGCGAGATTTGAACCTTTGAATATATATTTCCAGATCTTTTTTGGAATCAATTAGGAGTCATCGGAAATGGACAAATGGAAGTATTTTGCCATCACACACAAGTATCATCTCCTCTGTAATCCGATGAGTGAAGAGAAATTTGACCGATTCTGCGAACTTCTCAACCTGTCAAAAGACTCTCGAGTTCTTGATATCGCATGTGGAAAAGGGGAGGTCTTAGTCAGATTAGCTGGAAAGTATGGAATTTCAGGTGTGGGAGTTGACCTTTCTCCTTTTTGTATAAGGGAATGCAAGGACAAACATCTTGAGAGAGCTCCTAAAACTGATTTGATATTCATCGAAATGGATGGTGCAAAGTATCAGCCTGTATCTGGAGAACAATTCGATGTGACAATGTGCCTTGGAGCAAGCTGGGTTTTCGAGAATCATATTGGAACCCTTCGAGCACTCAAACAGATGACCAAGTCAGGAGGTCTTGTAATTGTTGGAGAACCATTTTGGTTGAAAGAACCTGAAGCTGATTATCTTGAAGCAACCGGTATGACCCGTGATTCATTTAGATTGCATGAGGAGAATGTGTATCAAGGTGAAAAGATGGGACTTACCTGTCTCTATACACTTGTTTCTAACAAGGACGATTGGGACCACTATGAAACTCTTCAGTGGTGGGCCGTTGACAATTATATTCAGTCGCATACGGATGATCCCGATAATCAGGAGCTTCTCGAGAAAACAAAGACTGCAAAAGATATCTACCTAAAATGGGGTAGAGATACTATCAGCTGGGGAATATACATTTTCAGAAAGCCGTAAAATCAGGATGACATTAAGGAGAAATTGGGACTAGACGAAACAGGAATTGATTTTGTAGCTAAGCTTGGGAAGAATGTGATTCGATTTATGGATGAGAATGCAGATAAACGCGATTTCCTAGCATCATTCTTAGGCTACTGACTTAATTCTTGGTTGTAAGTGCAATTACGTAGCTTGCTGCAATTAGCCTATATTGTTTAATTCTGCTCTTGCTTTTCCGAAACCTCTATAACCGAAAGCTGAGCAGAACCAAAATCACGGGCTGGTGGCTAAGCCAGGTATAGCGACAGGCTCTTAACTTGTAGGCTATGCGATTTCCTCATAGCCGAGGAATGGTCGAGGGTTCACTATAGTTAATTTCTAACTATGGGCCAAGAAATCCCTCCCAGCCCGCCATTGATTCTTTGTGCAATCCCTTCTCCCTTCTAGCTAAGCCACTGGTCGCTCATTTTCTAATAGACCTCAAATGGTCCGTCCAGGAACGACACTGGATTGTTGAACATGAATTATGTTGCGAGCCGCATTGATATCAGCATGGAAGTGTTCATTACAATTATTACAGTAGAAGAACTCTCCACCCTTTCTTTCACTGTGAGATTGTTCATCCGCCACCCGGATCCCTCGTTCACCACACTGATGGCAAGTTTGGCTGGTGTATCTTGGGTTTACAGTCCAGACACTATACTTAGAATGACCCAGTGACTCTCTCATGTATCTCACGGTTTCAATGATTCTCCCCCAGAGATTCACTCCAAGGAACCAAGAGAGATTAGTCATTCCCCCTCGAGCTTGAAAGCTTCGAAGGTCTTCAAAGAACAACTTCTTCACTCTATGCTCTTCACAGAACCAGACTGTCTTTGAAGCAATTTGCCGGGCAATCTCACGGTCAAGACGACGAAACTTTCTCCACAAAGCACCAACATGTCTATCTCTCTTGAGAATGGGTGCTGGGTATGACTGTCCTGACCGTTTTTTGTCCCAGTTGTTCTTCTTTCTGTCCAGTTCAGAGGTGAGTCTTGAAGCATGTTTTCTGAGTCGTTCTCTCTTCTCAACAAGGTAACCCACTGTAATGAGCATGTCTTCAAAGGATGATCCTTTCTCAACAGAGAGAGCTATCGGGGCTCGAATGCCCCTGTCAACTCCAGCATGAGTGTCATATTCACGCTCTCCCATGATGGATGAGCTTACTTCACCATTCGGAGAGAGAAAGGGGATTTGGAGAGTGACTCTATGTCCCCTGAGAAGTAATCGTGGTGGAGCACTTCTGCGAGCGGTCCTTAGTTGACAGACCCTCTGTTGTAAGAGGATTATCTGCTCTGTGTCTGATTCCTTTCTTCCCTTCATCTTCGATAGTTGATAGGCGACATGTTGGAATTCAATAGTGTTCATCAACTGCTCATTCATATCCTCGAACTTCGCTGCTCTGAATCGTAGTTGCTCAGCTCGTTGAGCGTCCCCCGAGCTTGCAGCACTATCAGCCTTTCTCTTGTCAGTTGAACTTGCTCTCGGAAGCCAGTTCAAGAATCGAAAGGTTAGTGTCTTTGAATCATAGGGAGAATGCTCGTTATTCACTCCATCAATTCCAGGAGGGAGTTTGAGATGAAGCAGAATCTCATTCTCCCTATCTTGATCAACAGAGAACCAGTAACCCTGACTCACTGTATTCTCGGTTGATGCTGAGAAGTCTAAGCTATAGTTCTTGAGTCCTGGAACAGTGAAATGATAGCCATTCTTCTTCCAGTCTTGAACCTGATTCATGATGATATTGACGACCCTATGTTTCTCAGGAGAGTCCTCTCGCAATAGAGAAATTATCTTACCTCTCTGTTTCCCTCTCCATCTGATTTTGATATCAAGATGCTCTAGGACGTGTTTATCGAGAGCAAATCGAAGTTGTCGAAGGACTCCAAGGGCGTAGTGATATCCAGCACCATTGTTCTTCACAGCCTCACAACTGTCCCTCACTTTTCTCAGTAAGTAGCTAGGGATTCTCTTCCTACTCAGAAGGGATAGTGTAATTTCGGTTGATCCAATGAGATAGTTGATGGCAGACGCAACAAGCTGTCTTCGGGTCCAGTCTGTGAGAATAATTCTCCCAGCCTGTTCAAGGGCGTTTCTATGAAGTCGTTCATAGACCAGTTGGTTGAACTCTTGGTCGTTCTGATAACGGATATTTGGTTCACTCCTAAGAAGATTGTACGCACGACCTCTAAACTCAGAGAGTCTGTTTCCTAGTTGTTCTGCATAGTTCGTGTTCTCGTAGACTCTCTCAAGAACAAGGTTGACAGCTGCAACATATTGCTTGAATGTTGACTCGAGGATAGCAAGGTCAACTTCCCTCACTTTCCGTCCCGTACACCTAGCGATTGAGAGGATCTGTTGTGCACTGCTCCCACGCTTCTTGGAAAAAGTGGGGTCTGGTCTACGATTTTTCCCCTTTCGAGAAATGACTCTTCCTGCAGAATTGAGAGAGAATGACTCTACGAGATACCTAAGCCCAGTCTTTGGCGTTCCCGATGATGAGAATATAAATTTGTCATCCATTTTCTGTTGCTTATCAGTCGTGGACTGAGTCTGCTCCCGGGGACGACGCCGGGCTTTTTCTTGCTTAATCATCGGTCACCACTCTCAATTTCTGATACACGATTATATGCTCATATTAGAATATAAATTTACCAAGACTATTAGAAATGATTTACATAGAATTCAATAAATAGATGAATAATGGCATTTTTCGAACTCAAATATAATGGACATTACTCAATAAAATTCATATATAAAAATATATTATTTGTTTCCGGGGTCAATGAAAATTTCTGGATTCCCAAAAATTCCCGGGAAGGTTCTCAGTAAGGCCCTCCAAGCCGGCCTCGCAGCAACAGCATACCTAGCAAGGGGTAGGGTGACGAAGGCCACCAAGCACCTCTACTGGGGAGGGAAAGGTCGAAAGGGAATCAGACGAATCCTGAGGGAGGCCCTTGCTGAGTATCGAAGGTCTGTGAAGGAGAGGAAACCTGATGCAAAACACCTTCAGGCTATCGAGAACAATGTTCGGCGCAGTTACAACAAGCTTCTCCTGAACATTGCAGTCCCATATGGAAATGTAGAGGAAAAGAGGAGAAGACGGAAAGAGGACAGGAAGTACATCAATATCCTTGCGGACTACTACGGGGCAAAGATCAGAAACCTTGGAGCATCAAGATTTCCGTTCCCAAAACCTATGCGAAGAAAGACCAAAGATGGAAAGGCAAAGTGGGTATATCAGGGGAACTCTCGAACTCCTGAGTATGTACTGACTCACACCGCTCCGGAACTCGACTTTGTGGACATGATAAGAAGTCATGGCATCGAGTTGGCAAGACAATGCATGAAATACTCAGTCCCGATGAGGGATGCTAAACGATACCTCGACGGTCTTATCGAGCGACTTGTCCCATATCTCGAATATGTCTATACTGAGAGGAAGAGGGGAAAGAAGGGATTCATCCATGGAGGCTCACGAGAGCTTCGAGAGGTTGTTCAAGAGATTCAGGCCGTCTATGGTGGTGTGAATGGCAGACCCCCGTCAATCACTGCAGAGATTTCAGATGGCATTGCGGATATAGTAGCGAATGCGCATTTGACGCTGAATTCACCAGCTTCTGATGAGCCTGACCAAGTAGACCTATTATTGGATGATTCCCCAAGAGAGGATGATGTCTTGGATCCAGATGATACAAGTGATGATGAGCTTGACACTTTCTTCTCCGATATCGCAGACAAGTGTGAGGTCGACCTAAATCCAGAATGGAAACCGCATGTTGAAAGAGTACAATCACTGATTTCAGAAGGGATACTGACTCGAGCTGATTCAGAATATGTGTTGCAGAAACTGCGAGAAGATGCTAGGATGATGGGGTCGGCCTTTCACGACTTCATTGCCAACTCCGAGTTCTCAGTTCGACCGTTCTCCATGTTTACACCCATCAGGCATGGCGACGAAATGGTCACTGAAAAGAGCCCATTCCTGTTTACTTGCGAGGTGACTGTTGCCAACGGAAGAGGGAGAGTAGACATCCTCGTCTTTCGAAGAAAGAATCTAGAGAGAGCTGATGAGTCAAGACAAGACACTGTCTGGGAGCCATGCATTCTTCTGGAAATCAAGACCAAGTGTTTCTACTCACTTGACCTCTACGCGACAAGGACGAAGTCACAAGACAAGAGCCGTCGCGTTATGGAACCAATCATTGAGAGAAGAAGGTCGGATGATGCGGAATGGGAAGAGGTCATCAATTCAACACCGGATGACTATGGAAAGGAACAGCTGGAAGCTTACGAGAAGGCTGTGCTCTCCGCTTACAGGAAATTCGCAAGGACTGACTCCAATCCTCCTAGCAAACTGATGAAAGGAGTACTTGTTGTTGATCTGAAGGAGAACTGGGATGTCCTAAGGGATAGCATCAGGGATCTAGTTCTCGAGGCATATCACACCTTCCAAGAAGACTCCTATTCCAGAAGGCGTTTCTTCTATCCTATTCTAGGGGACAATGAACCAAGAATGGGGCTTGTGGCTTATAGCAACTGCGAAACCAGAGATGCCGTATCCGTAGAGAAAGTCCATGAGTTCGATTCTTTCCAGCACTCAAGACTCCGTAATGATGATAGAGAGTTCGTTCTATATCTAACGGTATTGGGGAAGGGTTCTCCCGCAGCGTCTGCAGCGGGGATAGCAGCAAGGTGGCATGGACTGAATTACATCTACAATCGAGTGAAAGGAAAGCACAGAGATATTGTGTGGTTTGACTTAGCTGGTGAACTCAGGAGTCGAGAATTTAGGGAACAGCATCTTCGAACAGGTCTGCATTCAAGGAGTGTTCGGCGCTTCTTGAGAGAGAGGATAGCCTTCGCCGATATTTCGGAGTCCTTCACATCCTATGTGAATGGCATGATATCTCTTGATTCAATTATCAGAGAGTTAGCTGCATACCTCGACAAGAAAAGACGGCCCCTCGTTGTTGTCACAGGGATGAACAGACTCAGAAGCATTGTTCCAAGGAAAAAGACGCCAATAATTGAAGAGTTCCTGTCCTCGTTTCTCGAGAGAATGCCTTCCCAGTCAACGGTCCTTTGGTTCGATAGACCTGTACCGGTGAGTCAAACAAGTCAGACCTACGACACTCGATGTGTCGCTCCCTTCTATCCAATTAGTCCCTGGATGCATGTCATTGATGAGATTGTCTATAATGTGCCAATGGCTCCGAGAAGATATGGATCATATGTTCCAGTAGAGGATGACATTAGATGGTTAGTGATTGAGAGAATAGACAACATCAGTATTGACCCCGTATTGATTCCACCCTTATTCAAGTGGGGAGAGAGATTCAGACCTGATAGTAATCGGGAAAAGAATATTGACAGACAGCAAGAGTTCTACCTTCGATCCAATTATGCCTCAATAAGACAGGGATACCGGAGCCACTACAGTGATGAGGATTGTAATGTTGTGCTAGAACTTATTCCACATCTTAGTAGATTCTATCAGAAGCTTAAGCCAGAGGAAAAAGATATCACCTTCCAACAAAGAGCCCTTCCGAAAGCAGTATCTAATTCACCGTCGCTCCTCTCGAGGGTCGTCTTTAGACCCTATCAGTACTTGACTTCTGCGGATGTTGATAATCGCATTAAGATTCTTGAACCGTTGATGGTGATAAATCACGCACGAGAATATAGAAACACTCGCTTGTATGAAACTTCTCCAAAGCAAACCACTCGGCCACCACATGTTGGACTGCTTCATTTCAGCAACTTTGATAGATTGGCTATTGCGAGAAGAGAGCTTAGCGGGATTCGATGCATATCCAAAATCATTGCAAATCGTCATGGCGAAAAAAAGGGATGGACGGAGTTTCTTGAAGCTCTTAGCAGCCTTATTGACAGAAAGGCGATTAATGGAAATTCACAAGGCAACTTATTCAACAATCTAAGAGATATTCGCGTATTCCTCGAAGCACATGATTTGAGCAAGAGTTTGTGGGCAGCTCTGAGGAAACATAGAGCATGGATTCCATATAGCGTACTGGAAGAGCAAAAGTTAGAGCTGAAGAAGCTTCTCGATAAAGAACCGGATTTGCTGTTGATAATCGGGAATCATCTCTTTCTTCTACTTCTAGTATCACTATATGAGTCTGGAGCATTGGACGCACCTACAAGATTGCAGGAGATTCTATGGGACTATCTCATGCCTTTCCAGATGATGGGAATTGGATTTATCCCAAGATATCACTCTCATCACAATACGGGAGAATCATTTCTTCATAGAACAAAACTCATTGACCGACTGAAGGTCAGAGCCAAGGGTCTGAAGCAAATTCTAGGAAACGGTCAAGTAAGTGAGGCTCGCTTTGGTCGGGCGTACCTTGTAGAAGGCAGCAATAAGCGAAGTTCGCAGCACCTTCTTTTGACTTTTCAGGCGCGCCCAGGCAGCCATGAAACGAATGTGATTTTTCTTAAACTCCCTCTCGAAGCAAGCGAGTCGACACTTGATGTCTTGAAAGGACTCTGTGAAGACAGACCGTTCTGGGGAATCAGTGATCTGGCCCTACTCACGAATCTGTCAGAGAGAGTTAATCCAGAGAAAGGTCTTGATGTCATGGTTGCGACTCAGAGGGGGATTCGAGGTCTCTGGGCTTGTGATGATAGGAGTTCAACCTGGCTGCCAATGGGGAGTATAGACTACCACACACGAAGGCATGAAACAGTCACACTCGTGATGTCGGTGACTCTAAGAGAAAATCCAACTCTACTGCAGCTGACGAGGGATACTGTCAGGAAGCCACCTAGCCATCTTGAAGATTCCATCAGTGTGGGCTTAGGGCTTATTTCAGCTGTATTTCGTAACATTACTCCCGCGAAATGTCACGTTCATCTTGATACCGAATCGCAGAAGTTCAGACTCTCAGTGTTGGATCCAGAAACTGAGGACGAACTGGCACACCTAGAAACAGAAAAGACCGCAGATGTGCTTGAAGTCCTTCGACGACCCGACTTCTCATGTGAGCCAGTTGTAGTTAATGGGAAACACTATGCATGGAATAGGTTCACTGATGTCGAGTTCCATGAGGAAGTAAAAGCTCTACGACCTTTTGTCCTTAGACGTGATCCCTTCAAGATCGATTCGGTACTACTTCCACCTAAAGCTGAATCGTTTCAAGACATCGGGAAAGGCGGTTTGCTGAGAGTCAGAGTGAGTCATGATTATCATGTTTGCCCGCTGAGAAGTCGAAATCCTGAGAGTATATCAAAACAATCTATGACAGTCAAGGGTATTACTGAACACCTGCAAGACGTAGAAGGTGATCCTGGGCAACCTGAATCACTATTCAACGAGTCAATTTACAGACATGGAGCCTGTTGGAGAATAGCTTTTCATCCTGATGA
>JASFEL010000006.1:0-12567 GCA_050124855.1 Candidatus Thorarchaeota archaeon
GACGTCTCTTCGTTGGAATCCCTGAATGGGATTGCTGATTGGAAGATTGATGTTGACAAGAATGTGGAAGAATACCAATCACTCCTAGTAGGTAACAAGACTGATTTGGTTGAGGAACGGGTGGTGTCCGCTGAAGAAGGCCAGAACATGGCTACAAAGCTCGGTATGAATTATATCGAAAGCTCAGTCAGACTCGATAAAAACGTGAACAGAGCCTTTGAGCTAATCGCTCGAAGCGTCCATGACTGGCTTTTCTGATGCTTCTGCAAATGGCACATCTGAACATAAATCTGTCCTCTTCCTTAGAGAAGTATGAAGATGATGCAACAATCTGATTCATCGCCTGTTCTTGGATTTAGCTTATGTATGAATGGCTACAGCGAGTTGATCTCTCTAACCTTGTCCAGAATCTCATTTGGAAGCTGGGGCATGCCGGCAGGCTTAACCATCAGGTGCACAGGAGTCGGTGCTGCTTCTGCTTTCACCATGTAGTACATCTGACCGAGATTCTGTTCTGCGACTATGATATGATCAACTTGAGACGCCAGCCTGGCTACTTGCTTTTCTGGGAATGGCCACACAGTCTTGAAACGCAGCATTCCTACCTTTATTCCCTCTTCTCTTGCATCCTTAATGGCTTTCTTAGCGCTTCTTGATGGAGTTCCATACGCAATTACCCCGATTTTGGCATCGTCGAGCATGAATTCCTCGACATCAACTATCTTGTCAGCATTGTGGGTGATTTTATTGTTGAGCCTCGTAATCAATTCTATCTGAACGTGTTCCTTGTCACTCGGGTACCCACGCTCATCGTGAGTCAAGCCGGTTGCATAGAACTGATACTTTGATCCTAGGAGTGCCATTGGTGGTACAAGGTCATCATCTGGCTTAAAGGGAAGATAATCTTCAGGAGGTCCTGATGCCAGCTTCCTATATTCGAGTTTGAGGTCCTTTTTAGCAGGAATTACAAGACGCTCTCGCATATGGCCTACTGTTTCATCAGCAAGGACAAATACAGGAGTTCTGTATTTCTCAGAGAGGTTGAATGCCTGTACTGTCTGGTCGAACATCTCTTGGACTGATGCAGGTGTAAGGGCAATTATCTGATAATCGCCATGACTACCCCACTTAGGTTGCATCACATCACCCTGCTGACCTCTGGTAGGCTGCCCTGTACTTGGACCACCTCTCATAATGTTGACCAATACGAGTGGGGTCTCCGTCATGACCGCTAGACCGATGGCTTCCAGCATGAGGCTTACTCCAGGTCCTGAGGTTGCAGTCATGGACTTAGCACCTGTCCATGATGCTCCAATCACACTAGTAATTGATGCAATTTCATCCTCGTATTGGACGTATGCTCCACCAACCTCTGGCATTCGTATTGACATCCACTCAGCAATCTCAGTCGCAGGAGTGATTGGGTATCCACCGAAGTATTTGCAGCCAGCACTGAGAGCTCCTTCTGCGCAAGCAATGTCTCCCATTGTGAACATGACTCTTTCAGGCATCTAGTTCTCCTCCTTCGACTCACGATCGTACTCGGGAATTGAGGTGTTCTCCTCCATTGCTCCGGCGTCGTACGCTTTCCTGGCCTCATCCTTTTTGGCCAAGAAGATTGCCATGTCAGGGCATATCCTCTCGCAAAACTCGCAGTTCACACATGCATCGATGTCACATGCAGTCACGGGATGGTAACCCTTTCGATTGTATTTGGACATATCAAAGCAGAGAACATTCTTTGGACAAAACTCGATGCAGAGGCCGCACTGTTTGCATTGCTCCTCTAGTATCACCAAGACCTTCTCCCTTTCTCTTGCGGGCTTTGGTGTTATTGGTTTTCGAACGGCTGACACCACTGTATTCTCCTGATGCCTTCCTAGATGCTATTTTGGGGTTGACCGAAACAGTCTCTTGACTGCCCTGCGCATGGGCGAACTGTCGAGCTATATGAGCCTTACCTTGGCGGACTATATGTGGACGAACAAAGGGCCATAGTTTAAAGCATGCCTGTACATTCTATCGATTAGCAAAAGGAGCTGTAGTCATTGCCTGATAACGAGCCAACTGAAGAAGAATTGGCTGAACAAATCAAAGGCAAAACACTCCAGGTCTACTGGTACCTTTTGCGCCATCCTACACCTATGACTGCACGAGAAGTCCAGCGTGGAACAGAACTCTCCAGCCCATCCCTTTCACTCCACCATCTTGAGAAGCTACGTCAGTTTGGGGTTGTTGAGAAGAACGCCCATGGTGAATACAGAATCACACGTGATGTGCGTGTCGGTATTCTTCGACTCTTCATTGGCCGAGGAAGAGCAATGGTGCCCCGCTACCTTTTCTACGCTACTTTCTACACTTCACTGACAGCAGCCCTCATGACAATGCTATTGCAGTTTGGCAGTTGGTACTCGATTATTCTGATTCTGCTGCTTGTATCAGCTTGTGTGGTACTATGGTATGAGGCACTAAGCATTTGGAGGGAACAACCATTTCCAGAACAACCAGAATGACATCAAGAAGGAACCGTCCGAGTCGAACAGTCGCTTCGAGAATCAAAGTAGTGAATCTGCTTTCTCTACTAATTTTAATCATGCTTATCTCGCCAGTGTTTCTTCAGATGCAGACACTACCTGATACAATACCTGAGAGGTTGACGAATGATATTTCCTATCCTTCCGCAGAAGAAGTTGTTCTGAATTTGACATATTGGTCTCGCACGAACTCGACGGTCAGAGTGGTGAATTCGGGTGATAAAATCGAAGGCGACCATGTCATACTGAATGCTACTTGGACTCCATCAGGCTTGGTTGATAATGTAGGAATTGAGGTGAATGCAACTGCAATCCCGTCGGTGATATCCAACAGCTCAACAACAAATTCTGTTCAAATAGATACACGTCCACTTGGGAATAATGGGACCTGCACAATAAACGCCACCGTTTGGCTCCTAAATGGTTCAGCATACAGTGAATCTGTTGAGAATGTTTTTATTGGCAACTTCTTCACCCCAAGAGTAACTGTCCTCAAACCAAATGGCGGCGAAACCTGGACAGGCGTCAACAATGTCACTTGGGATGCACGGGACACAAATCATGACGAAATTCTAACCTGCGAGGTCTTCATATCCCGTGACTCAGGCATGACATTCCAGTCAATTGCGTCCAATCTAAACAGTACATGGTATATGTGGGATTGTAGTGAATGTCCCCTGCTCAACACGTATTTGATTGAAGTATCTATCACTGATGGTATCTATTATGTGTCAGATAGATCTGATGCTACTTTCACTGCTGGTGAAGTGACATCACCAACTACCTTGCCAAACTCAACATCGACCACGACTCCACCACCTAACGGTGATCCAAGGGTTGTTGCGTTTCTGTTGTTATTTGTGGTGAGTAGTGGAATAATGGCGCTTGTCGTTTATTACGCCGCAAAGAAATGGTTCTGAAGTACAACCTCAGGATTTCATCCGGAAATCTTGTCTAATAGTGGTTGAGTACTGACAAGATGCCTGTCAAGTCCCAACTCACCTGGATCTAAACCAAGAGCAAGGCCCAGAAGCTGTGTGTAGTATATCACAGGAATCTGATATCTCTTCTCTCCAAGCTCCTTGTTCAACTGAGGCTGTGCCAGCTCATATTGCAAGTGGCAAAATGAACAGACATTGAGAATGCAGTCAACCTCTGCAGCCAAAATGTTGTCAAGCTTTTCTTTTGCAATATCGACACTAATTGCTACATTGCTTCCCCTGACACCTCCGCCGGCACCGCAGCAAAGCGACTTATCCTTGTATCTTATACTCTCTGCGCCAGTGGCCTCAACGAGTTCATCAAGGAATGTATGGTTCTGAGTCTTCTTCCATGGCCTGTTATTGCTTGGCTTTAAAAGATGGCACCCATAATGAACTGCGATCCTAATGCCGTCAAGCGGATGGGTCACTAGTTCTCTGATTCGATCAGCGCCCATGGCGGAAATGACCTCTATGATATGCTTCGCATCAACCTCAGCATTAAACGTGATATCCATTCCATCAAAGACTTTCTGCACCTCTTTCAGTCTCTCAGGATGGTCCTGCAATTCTGAGAGTGCTTCCTTGAATGTTCCATAGCACCCATTGCATCCCGTGATAATATCATTTCCTGACATCTCCGCAAGAGCAAGGTTCCGTGCCGCGAGGGCAAGCCAAGTGGGTTCATCAAATGACCGCACCACTCCAGGTGCTGGACAACAACTGGCACCTTCTAAATCCTCAAGCTCAACGCCAAGCAAGGGCATGACCACCCTGATGCTCTTCTCAAGATTCGGAAACCGATTCGGCATGACACAGCCAAGGAAGAGTGAGTATTTCTGAGCCTCTGTCATTTCATGCACCTTCCTCTGCTTGGCCTTCAATTAGTTTCTTGAATCCAGTCTTCTTCATTATCTTCTGAACATCCTTCAGTGCCTTCTTGCTTGAATGCGTTGTAGGAGGCAATTCATCTAAGCCGAGATCCTTTCGCACCTCACGGTTGGTGTCATCAATTGGAACTGCATGTCCAGTTGAGAGGAGCTTCTGTGAGGCCTTTCTATGCTGTGGGAGCATGAATCCCTCATCAACAGCCATATTCCTCATGATGATTATTGCATCTGTCACTTTGATCTCTCTAGGACACCTCTCAAGACATGTGTAACAGGTAGCACAGAGCCAAAGGTCAGGACTTGCCAGCACCTCATCTTTGAGACCAAGAATTGCTTTTCTTATCAGCTCCCGTGTTCTGAAAGCTGTTCGGCGACCGCTTGGACAAATACTTGAACAAGTTCCGCACTGAATACATGTCCGAATTCTATCTGCCCCCGCTTCAACAATTCTCTCTGTGAAATCCGGGTCGATGTCCTCGGACTCAATTTTTTCATTCGAGGTTGGATTTGTCATGACGATTACCTAGACTGCGTTAGATGCTGATTGGACGCCGATGCTTTGGAGATATAAGGATTGGTTTTGTGGTCTAGATTTCAGGGATGCTCTAATCAAAGGGGTACTCTTTTGTCGATAACAAACCCATGTTTCCTATTCTTACATTCGTAAGACCTACATCAGCTGCAACACTTTTTGCTGCATTTGCATGAGCTCTACTGGTCCGAGGCAAGTCAGACATCGCATGATGAGGATGGAATCCAAGGAGTGCAGTAGGTATGGTTGGGTCGCATTCTTTGATGAACTCACAAAGTTTCTGAACCTCACTAATTCCCACATACCCTGGTACAAGTAGAATGCTTGCTACCAAGAACTCTCCATCACGCTCCAAGCCCTTTTTGGATAGAAACCGGAAGTTGTTGAGCACAGTGGTATTAGACATGCCCGTAAGTGCGGTGTACAATCGGGGAGATAACGCCTTAAGATCGAATTTTATTGTACCCCCCGATTTTTCAACTATGTCAGCAATCTGCGTGACCCACTTCCGTGACATGTTTCCATTGGTTTCATAGCATACTCGCACTTGGCGCTTATCATAGAGCAGATTAGATGTTTCCAAGGAGTGAACTGGATTGCATGATGGATCACCACCAAAATAGCACACACATGCAGTCCTATCATTTGCTACTGCAGCAAGCTCTTTTGGAGTCATCAGCGGCCCGCCTTTAGCCATCATCTCTCTAAAACTATCATTTTGACAGAACAGACAATCTGAGTTGCATGAACCGTAGAAGACTGCAAGATTGTTGAACCGTCTGGCATATGTGAAAGTTGGATCGCCTTTTGTTACAGGACAGACCCAGTCAGCAACGCAGTTGGTTGGAAGTGGGTCAAAGTACCAAGAAACTATAGCCTTTCCAAGAAATCGATGGACTACTGTGCCATGCTCAGCAATGCGAAGGTTGCAGAACCCAATCTCACCCTCATCGAGCCTACAATGATTTCCACAGTCTGGACATACAACCTTCCCCTTATCTGGAATACAAGAAACTAGATTCTGCTTAATCCTTAGTTGCTTATGCCTGTCCATTGTAGCGTGAAACGCGCTATCATTAGCATCAAGACATACTGAGCATTGTCCTATGGCCTTTGACACAATTCTTCTTTCACGCTCGTGATTTGGACAGAGCATACGTCCTGAAGGACGCATAAGGGAATGAGTCTTTGCTTCTGGTGAAACGACCTTTTGACAATGGATTTAAGTCTGGAATCTTAGCACCGCGGGTAGTCGGTGCATCACCATGACTAGCGCAGACCAGCCAGAAGTGCATGTGATTGATGAAGTTGACACAGAATTTGTTGACATGATTAAGAGAATAGGCGGTCCTAACATTCAGAGCTGCTATCAGTGTGGTACCTGCAGCGGAAGCTGTCCAGCAGGAGCTCGCACAAACTATCTGGTGCGTGGAATCATCAGAAAGGCACTACTGGGTCTAAAGGAAGATGTGATTTCTAGTCCAGAGCTATGGTATTGCACCACATGCTACGCCTGTACTGATCGATGTCCCCAAGACGTTCAACCTACTGATGTCATCAAAGCGATTCGAAATGTCGCAGTGGCTGAAGGATATATGCTTGAGCCGCATCAGAAGGTAGCTGCAAAAGTCATAGAAGCCGGTCACGCAGTTCCTCTGGATAAGGAGTCATGGCAGAAACTTCGCGAAAAAGTTGGTCTCGAGCCAGTTCCTCCTAATGCCAGTGGAAATCCATGGGCAATTGAGGAGATTGAAAAGATTACTGGCAAGAGTGGGTTTGACAAGCTCATTGGATATGAGGAGTTCGTGCGGGCTGAAGAGGAGAAGAAGAAGAAAAAGGAACTGGAGAAGAAAAAGGAGCAGGAGAAGAAGGGGTGAAGGTTATGGTTAAGACTCCTAAATTCTATCATTTCCTCGGTTGCGTTATTCCGCATCGATATCCAAGTGTTGAGAAAGCTACAAACCTTGTCTTTGAGGATCTAGGAATGGAGCTCCTTGATATGGAGGGTGCAACATGTTGTCCTGCACCCGGAGTCTTTGGGTCATTTGATAGAGTAACATGGGCTACGGTAGCTGCGAGGAATCTCACCTTAGCTGAGGCTGGTGGCCATCCAATCACAACAGGATGTAATGGATGCTTTGCAAGTCTCTGGGACTCCAATCATGAGTTGAAGCATGATGAGGAACTAAGAACGGCTGTGAATGACAATCTGGCAGTGATTGATAGAGAGTTCAAGGGCACCATAGAAGTCACACATTATGTGGATGCTCTTTACAACTATGCAGGAATTGAGAAAATCAAGAAACGAGTCACCCATTCATTCGAAGGAGTTCGAATGGCATTACATCCTGGCTGTCATTGGATGCGGCCCAAGTTGATCAAGAAGAAAGATGATTCAGAACGACCACATATCTTCAGGGAAATCTGTGAAGCTTCTGGAGCAGAATATGTTCCGTACAAGGATGAGCTCATTTGCTGTGGAGCAGGCGGAGCTGTAAGAACCGCAGATGTAAAGGTCGCTCTCGATTTCACACTGCAGAAGTTTGAGAGCCTCATGGATGCCGGAGGTGCAGACATCATAGTCACTCCTTGTCCATTTTGTGAACTTCAATTAGACCTGGGTCAAGTGGAGATTCAGAAATATTTCGAGAAGGAATTTCACTTCGATATAATGCATGTGACTGAGTTGTTAGCTCTTGCCTTTGGACATGAACCAGAGGAGTTTGGTCTCACCACCCACTTGCAATACATGCAACGGAAGAACCAGCCAAATTGGGAGAAACTTGGCATAGAGGTCCAAAAGCCTGATGATGCGATAACCTCGAAATAACATGATAAAAATCTAGAGATTCTTCAAGTATCCACAGCGCAGCCTATCTCTTGATTCGTTCGGGCAAAACAATCTCAATCTTAGAGAGATCGTGTGCCCTGTCGACATAATCTCTTGATTTCATCCTTGTAAGATATGCCCGCGTGTATAGCCGCCTGCACTTCATCTGCGTCTCCCGAACCGGACGTTATCCATGTAATATATGAGGTCACCTATTTGAAATAGTTAAGTCGAATGGCGGAAAATTGTTTGGCGCCAATCACTGCCTCTGAAACCATAGAGAACTTGAATCAGAGCACGTTTCGTCCAATCTTGCGATACCCTAATTGCCAGCCACGTACAGTTTCCTTTCGCCTGCAGCGGGGGTAAGACTTGCCCAGACAGGATTCTGTCTGGCAAGGAGGTATTGAGAATGACAAATATTGACTCAGATGATAGCTATCTTCACAGGCTCGGCAAACTGACGCCAATCTACATAATTGCACTCATGACAACAGTAGAGGGACTATTGACTCCCTTTGCCACATTGAATGTTGCCTTTCAAGTCACTGCAGTGGTGATGGTGCTTCTTGCAGCCATTGTACTGTTTTGGCATTTTGAAATTCGGGATCAGAAGGTTGACCTTCGACCCCAACTTGTCATTGCCTTCGTGACTTCAATGCTCTACATTACACTCTCAAGCATCAGAATTCTGGGTGTAAATCTTGGAGACCTGAACTACATCGTCTTGCTAGGAGTAGGTCTCTGGACATTTGTTACACCTATGATTATCAAGGGCTGAACGTCCTGCTTCAAATTACAGCATCCTGAAATAGCTGAACTATCTTAGTTGCATGTGGAGTATCCATTATGGCGACCATACTGATGAAGCTGTCAGAGGACAGAGCAGTCAGTCAGTATGACCGATGGATATCTCTTCTCACATTTGCACAGGATCAGGTGCTTAGGGCGTATATCATTAAGCATCTACTCCCTCAAAAAGGCAAGATTCTAGATGTAGGATGTGGGACTGGGAAACTCCTTATTGAAGCCGGAAGGAGAGGTCTCAAAGGCATAGGCGTAGACACAAATACAGAGATGCTGGCCATCGCCGAGAAACGTTCCAAGAAACACAATCTTGGCAAGTGGGTAGAGTTCCATCATGGCGATGCCACTAAGCTTGAGTTCGAAGACCGGACTTTTGATCTTGTTTCGAGCACATTGATGATTAGTGAGCTTCAATCTTCAGAGATTGCAGAGTTCATATCTGAGGCTTCAAGGGTCTCTGTGCCAAACGCTCAGGTTGTCATAGGTGGGGAGGGAGTCCCGAAGAATAGACTCATGGCGTTGTTCTTCGGTTTAATCCGACGACTTAGCTTCAATATAGTCGCGCGAACAAGCCAGGTGAAATCTCACCCTCATCATGACATTCCAAGAGCCATGAAGGCTGCAGGTCTCTCTCCACAGTATCGTGTTAAGTTCCTAGGAGGGCTATTGGAGCTGACTGTCGCAGAGGTGAAGTGAATGCAGAAGGGATGGAAGTACTATGCGTGTCTACTTGGTTCACAGCTGATGTGGCCTTTTCTAGCAATGAAACATGAAACGGGTCTCTTCTCATTCAATGATGCAGATGCTGAGTCTCCGGTTCTTGTGACAACTGATTACTACCTCACCGTGTATAGAGTGATGGAGTCGATTGAGAAGCAGCGACTGAAGTGTCATCTTCTGATTGTAGATGGTCGAGGTATCAATGTCTGGTGCGGTAGTCGTGGAGGCAGTGTTGACACGGAGTCTGTGCTTGCAGCAATCGTTGAGACCAAACTTGAGGGACAAGTGACCCATAGGGAACTCATTCTCCCCCAGCTAGCAGCGAGCTCAGTTTCAAAGACGGTTCTCCGAAGCAACGGATGGAGGGCAAAATTCGGTCCTGTGGAGATTGATGACGTGAGTGAGTTTATTGACAGGGGGTATGAGAAATCTGCTGAAGAGAGCATTGCAACCTTTAACCTTGGCAGACGCCTTGAATATAATCTAGGTCATCTAGTGTTTGAAACCGTGATGTTCTTGGTGATGACAGCAGTGTTCTGGCTACTTGGCCATCTAGGAGGCGTGTTTCTAAGCTGGAATATTTTCTGGACTGCCAATCTAATTCTGATTGTTCTAGGTGCTTGGATACTTGGCACCTTTATGGCTATTGTAGACCCAGTGATGCCCACGTCATCGGGCTATGTACGAGGTCTACTAACAGGGATTATTGTACTGGTCATTTGGAAGGTGAGCTTTCAAGTGTATTCGTGGATCTCTCCGGAGGAGATATTATACATCCTGAAATGGCTCGACATAACTGGATTGACAATCATAGGCCTGTCACTATTCGTTGGCTTCAACTGGGGTGGGTCTACGCCTCAACTGGGTGAGGATCAGATGATTCGAGACATCATCGTAGGACTTGGGACACTGGTTGTTCTCTTTGCACTGGGATTCTACTTTCCCAATGGCATATTCTGAGGTGTTGCCATATGATAATCTACGACTATGATGCTTGTACCGGGTGCCGTGACTGCTTGATAGTGTGTCCTAGGGGTGTGTGGGATATTAATGAAGCAACAAGAAAAGCCAGGATTACTAGACCCAAGAAGTGCATAGAATGCACTGCTTGCGAGTTTCAGTGTCCCGTACGAGCCATCAGAATCGAGAGAGTTATTTTCCCAAAACAGCCACTAATAATCCGATTATCCGACTAGTCAGGACCTCTCATCTTCGATGTTGTCTTCCTTTCGTCTGATAACAAACATTTTATCATGCGCTTCAACCGATGCGCACTGTTGCCTCGGAGTGGACTAACTAATGGCAGAGTCTGCTACAAAGCCAGTTGTAATCATAGGCGCGGGTATTGCGGGAATGCGTGCTGCACTTGACCTCGCTGAAATGGGTGTTCAAGTCTACATGGTCGAGAAGAGCCCCTCGATTGGAGGTCATATGTCCCAACTTGACAAGACTTTCCCTACACTCGACTGCTCAATGTGCATTCAAGGGCCATGGATGGTCGACTGTTCCCGACATCCTCGTATTGAGCTCCTAGCTTATTCAGAGGTCGTTGATATTTCTGGGGAGCCCGGCGACTTCATGGTCAAGGTCCTCAAACACACTAGAAGGGTCGATCTAGACAAATGCACCGGCTGCGGAGACTGCGAACGTGTATGTCCAATTGAGGTACGAAATGAGTATGACATGGGCCTTAAGATGAGGAAGGCCGCCTACATTCCATTTCCACAGGCTGTACCCAACGTCGCGACTATCGACATGGAGAATTGCATCGAGTGTATGACATGTGTCAAGACCTGCAAGGCTGAAGCCATCGATTTTGAGATTCCTGATGAAACACTCAATATCAACGCAGGATCGATAATTGTTGCCACAGGGTATGACTTACTGGATGCAGCATCAGTTCCAGAGTATGGTTATGGTCGATTCGCAAATGTTGTCACAGCATTAGAGTACGAGAGAATGGTTTCTGCTAGTGGACCTACTGAAGGTATTGTGATGCGGCCGTCTGATGGACGCGAACCTCATCGTATTGCATTCATACAATGTGTTGGCAGTCGGGATGTCAATCATTGTGCCTATTGCTCTCGCATATGCTGTACATATGCGACTAAAGAAGCTATTATCACGAAAGAGCACACGCCTGAAGTACATATAGACATCCTGTATAACGATATGCGTGCATTTGGTAAGGGCTTTGAAGAATTTGTTGTAAGAGGGGAAACTGAATACGCAATCAACTATGTCAAAGGACTTCCAAGCTATATCAATGAGGATCCTGAAACGAAGAATCTGATTGTAAGACATAGCGATGCAAAAGGTCACGAGATCTTGAAGGACAATTATGATTTGGTAGTCCTCTGTCCTGCGATGGTGCCAAACGAGAATTCGGAATTGATGGAAAAGCTGGGCATAAAGCTTGACCAATACGGATTCATTGAAGGAAAGGGGGATGGGATTGACTCAGTTCAGACTGGTGTCCCCGGCGTGCACATGTGTGGTGCATGCAATTTCCCAAAGGACATCCCTGACAGTGTGGCTCAGGGAAGCGCAGCTGCAGCTATGGCTGCTATGGACATTGTCCTGCCTGAAGCATCGGAAACCGAAGCTCTCACTGAATCAGACTTAGAACTGATTGCTGCAGAGCCACGTATTGGAGTCATCATCTGCTCTTGTGGTATCAACATTGCTGGAACAGTAGATGTAGCAGAAGTCACAGAGTATGCAAGCACACTTCCGGGAGTGGTGTATTCAAAGAATCTTCTCTATTCATGTTCATCAGACGCTCAGGATGTCATCAAGGAAGCTATCAAAGAACACAACCTAAACAGATTGGTTGTTGCATCTTGTACACCCCGAACGCATGAACCTCTATTCAGAGCCACAATTGAGGAGGCCGGGCTCAACAAGTATCTGTTTGAGCTGGCAAACATCAGAGAACATTGTTCATGGGTCCATCAGGCTGCAAAGGATGAGGCAACATCAAAAGCTAACGATCTTGTCAGAATGTCTGTTGCGAGAGCAAAGCTGCTTGAAGCTCAGGAGGAAGCTGTCACTCAGATTGAGCCTACTATCCTTGTCATTGGTGCAGGTGTATCCGGAATGGCAGCTGCAGACCTTATTGCCCAGAAAGGATTCAAAGTAGTTCTTGTCGAGAAGGAAGATAAAGTGGGAGGCTTCTTGAATGAGCTTCGAACAGTCAACTTCGATCATCGACCAAGTAAGGATGTTGTGAAGGAGTTTGAGGTTGCAGTCACTGGCAATCCGAATATCGAGC
>JASFEL010000007.1:0-12094 GCA_050124855.1 Candidatus Thorarchaeota archaeon
TGCTCCTTCCCGAGGAAGGGTCTCAGGAGACAGTAATGTCACTGAGAGAATGGTGAGTCAGCTCCTCACTGAGATGGATGGCTTGGAGTCAATGAAGGACCTTGTGGTGCTTGCTGCAACCAACCGACCGGATCTCATAGACAGAGCACTTCTCAGAAAGGGAAGATTTGACAGATGGGTCTATATTCCACCGCCCACTGCTAAAGGCCGCGAAGCCATATTCGAGATATACTTAGACAGAATGCCTCTGGACAAGGATGTAAAAATCAAGAGTCTGGTCGAGGCGACCGAGAATTTCGTCGGCGGTGACATTGAGAACTTGTGCAAAGAGGCGGGAATGCATGCATTGAAAGAGGACCTCGATATTGAACTCGTTTCATGGAGGCATTTTGAGGAAGCAATGAAGGCAGTACAGGCCTCAATCACTCCTAAGGACATCGCAGACTACGAGAAGATGAACGAGGAGTTCCAAAGAACAGCAGCAAAGCCGTCAACTGCACCACCAGGCTATATTTAGAGAGGTGAAAGGAATGACATCTTGGAGCGTCATGCCTCTCAGAAACATAGTGATGGAGATACTTCAAAAGAGAAGAGGGGTCATTCTAGATGATGAGCTGCAGAGGGCGTTGAAGAAAGCGCTTGGACAAGAGCCAAGTGATGCCGAACTCAATTCGGCCCTAATGGAGCTAGAGATCAACGGTCTAGTGCATGTGAGTCAAATCACAAAGACGAAGAGAAGAATCGAAGTTATAACTGAAGGGCACGAGTTCCTAGCCGTAGATGAAGATTAGTTGAGGCATGGAAGATGTCAGGCAAACGAGTGTTGGCTGCAGGCAAGTTTGACATTCTACACCTTGGACATCTAGCGTATTTGGAACAGGCTAAGGAGATTGCTGGTCAGGATGGCGAACTCATTGTTGTAATCGCCTTAGACAAGACCATCGAGAAGGAGAGGGGTGCTCCGCCTGTCTTTCCTGAAGAACAGCGAAGGAAGCTTGTGGAATCCCTTGATGTCGTCGACAAGGCGGTCCTTGGGCATGACACATCTGATCACACTGTCATTGTCACAGACATCAGACCGGATATTATTGCGCTTGGGTACGATCAGAAGACGGATATTCCCTCATTGGAGAAACACTTCAAAGATAAGAACATGACCACAGAAATCGTACGACTTGAACAAAGAAAGGCGGATGGTCTGTTTTCCTCTACTCTGATTCGAGAACGAATCATTGAATTCTATCGTGAAAACGGCCGAGCCAGAACTTGACTCACAGCACCAGCTCACCGCGTGCCTTCGCCTCACTGATTTTAATCAATCTTCTCGCACGTCGGTCAACAGTCCATTTCCATATGCCAATTGTGACTCCAATTGAAAATATCAACCCAACCAGTCCTAAGACTGTATACCATCCAAAAGGAAAGTGTACGACGAAATCTGGAAGAGGGCCGACAATGAAATATGGCCAATTCACAGCTACGCCAAAAGCATACAGGAAACCCACAATAGTCAGTTCTTTTAGATAACCAATCTTGTGTTCATCCTTTTCAAATAGGAAAATTGCAGGGCCTAGCCAGAATAGGTACCAGGGCATCTCCCATCTGAACACGAAAAGGACTGCGGGAAGCATGTAGATGTACAGGGGTTTAAGCAGCTGAATCTTTCCTACCAAGGATGCAGTCCGGAAGGCTTCTTTTTCGGGGAGATATAGCCGAATCGTAAATAGCATGAAACCGACATATATCAGAAGGGGGATGATTGCAGGTGGCCAAGGATAGCTACCAACTACAATGCTGTTCTCTACAATGGGAGTGTTTGAGATGAGGCCGGGGTACATGGGATTTACTATGTACGAGCTGTAAGTGGATGTATTGAGGAAGTGATTCACCAAGGAGCTGAAGTCAACATTCAGAAATAGAAATGGGATGACCGTCAGCAAGGTGGAAGCAAGGAACCAAATGATTGACACTGGAGCTGCGAGGAACAATATGGGTAGTGCGACTACAGAATATATCTTGGTCTGGACAGACAGGCCCAGGGCAAACATACCCTTGCCATATTGTTTCTCTTGGAGAAGAACCAATGACATGAGAAAGAGGCAGTCTACAATGGGCTCTAGCTTTCCTCCGCCTGCAGACATAATGAGACCATAGACATAGTATCCAGTGAAGAAGAACCGTGCCCACTGCTTCTTGAAGATGCGATCACCCAAGAGAATCGAAATCAGAACAAGATTCAGATTGAACACCAAGGTCAATAGGAAGTTCAACCATAACGGCTGCAAGCCACCTTGCCCTGGAAATAACCACGTAGCTATAGCAAAGAAAACCAGCCCAAATACGGGATACTCGTAGGTGATGTTTCCCAGGTAGTCGGGAAGCACATGGTTTTCGTCATTGTATCCCCACTCCGGTGGTAGAGCTGCAGCAAGTTCGTGGTCATTCATCTCATAGACTTCGAATCCATATATCCAGAAAGCCTCACCATACATCTCGTTTCGGTTTCGGTCACGTTCAATGACCAAGTAATTTGCAAAGGGGATGGCGATCATAGAAATTATAAGGCTCAGCACAAGCTCTCGTCGGAATCTCCAAATTGTGATTGAGATTGAACGGAGCATGTTTGTTACCACCAAAATCTTCAGTCGCGGGCCACTGTGGCCCGCTTCTCGAGGGCCATAATTAAGGTTTTGTGAGCAGAAAGCATCCCGGCACTATATAACGACTGGCAATACATGTAGTTAACCAAGGTATGTGGGGCAAGGCCATGTGTCGCACTTCAGGCAATTTGCACATCTTTCGGGGTCTACTGCTATCTTTCCTTCATTAATATTCAATGCACCATGGTCACACTGAGGAACACATGTTCCACATGCCTGACAGAAGAGTGCACGTTTCACGGCACGCTCTACTTGCTTAGCCAGAACCTCAACCTCGGATTCATCTTTCCCCCGAATGACCAGTGAACCTGAGCTGAATAGTGCTATTGTACTGTCACCAGAGGTTGTTCTGAGGGCTCCAAGCTCCTCAGACATTTTCGTCCTTCCAAAAATGGGCGTCAGCTTTGATACTCGATTCAAATCGACACCTTCTGAGAATTGCCCCTCCAGACTAAATCCAGAGTCTGTACAAGGCGAAACTCCCTTCACCACCTCAAGCTCCAATCGATCAGAAGGCCCAGGACGTTCACTTTCTATATCCAGTCCAAGTTCATCAATCAGCTTTAACTGACCAGGTGGCAGGCTTTTCCACCTCCAAAAGCCAAACTCAGCCCACTCTTTGGAATAACCGAACTTTTCCGCCCATTCGCCAATCTTCTCTGTCCATCTCGCATAGAGTTCAGGATGAGTTTTGCGAAGACTCTCAATCTCGGCAAGCGGTGATGCAGGGCACAGATAACAGCCCATTCTATGATAGCCTTCATTGTACATTGGGTTGAACGGCTCCTCCTCTCTGAATATGTAGAGCCAAACCTCTAACGCGTTCCACTTCTGAATTGGATTTGCCGATGTTTGTCCAGGAACCCATGGATTTGAGGACACTCGTGGCTCCACCGAACGTTGAAAGGACTCGAGCTTTCTCTGTCCCATAAAGCTCAGCGTGTCACCACCTATCTCCTCACTGATTGCCAAAGCTGCGGGACCAAGCTTGAGAACTTTGCAGCACCAGCGGAAGTCCCTTGCTGGCGGTCCAAAAGTGTCAATTGACTCCCAGAACTGCTCACCTGCCTCCTGAGTAATAACTGTAGCCTGATGTCGAATCGCAAAGTCATTCAGATATTCCACGGTTTCCGGGAGCTCAAGGCCAGTGTCCATGAAGAAAAGTGGAGGGCTCTCTTTTAGTGCCTTCTCTACAAGAAGATATGTGACTAGAGAGTCTTTACCCCCACTAAAACCAACGACCACAGGCAACTGATGCCTTTTGATGGTCCGATGAATGAAAGAGATTGCCTCAGTTTCTATCAATTCAATGTCCATGGAGTTTGCTCTCACTGCGTCATCCCAAGAGGCCGATGTGGGATTGATGGCTGGCGGTTGCGGATCATCCACCTCACGGATCTTGATAGCAAATCCCTTCGTTTCACGAGCCATCTCTTTGCCGTTCATTCTGGCGATTCCAACACCCAATACTGCTCCATTTGAATCAGTAATCCAGACTTCGTTCCCAACCTCAATGCCGTTGTCACAACCAGCAATACCGGGGAGCATTAGGTTTGCACCCTTCTTCAGGTATTGCAGGACACCATCATGACATGAGACCCACTTCTGCCTGCTATGGGCTCCGATTCGACGACCTCCCTCCAGCGTGAGAAGGAAGGAATAGCCACTTTTCGGGATGTCATAACGAAGACGACCAATAATCTGACCATCCACAACATACTCAAACATCGCGTCGAGCGAGGAAACCTTGTTGATCACTATGGTCTTGTCTGCGGGTAAGACTTTCTGGCCCACTCCAGTGCCAAATTGCTCATCTATGGTGGCTACGGCATAGCGGAGATGACCCTCCATCGCAGGATATGGGTCACCAGGCGGTGATATCTGCACTTTTCTTGGCTCATTACCACAGGTTCCGCAAATGGTCTCCGCTACCCTTGGGATATTGCACTCATCACACCAGTATAGTCGAATCTTGGTGAGGAAGGGTGCATGAGACCTTCTGAACTTTCTGCGGCCTTGTTTCTTTCGAGCCAGTGGCAGTCAACTCCATTAGCAGGTGCTGCGGCTAGACATCTATTTTCAGCTTTTTGATACGGTCTTTGGAAGGCTTGCCCTCTTTGTCCCATCCTCTGAGAGAATAATACTCTGCTAGCATTGTATCAAGCTCAACCACCCGTTCTCGTGAGTTACCCTCTGGAAGTGGACTGAAGAACCTAGGTGGCAATTGATCATCTTTGGCCGTTAAGCCTTCACGGTTGTTGAAGATACGCTCTAGATTATAGATACGTTCACCTATTTCCAATAGTTCTCGACCATTTATTGAAAGACCGGTTCCTGCAGAAAGGAATTCTGCATAGTCATCAACAGTCCAGGCAAAGTTTGTGAAACGACAGAGAATCATCGCATCCATAACAGCAGAAAGGTTTTGATAGAGAATAACTAGGTCAGCCTTCCCTTTTGGATTATCTCGATCCACCCTGACTGGAGACCCAAGAATCTCGGGACCGATGAGATAGGATCTTAGGTGACAGCCACCTCTATTAGACGTGGAATAACCTAGGGCGTGACCTTGAGCTCCTCTGGGGTCATAGGCAGGGATTTCCAGACCCTTTACATGCATCGCCAACTCTGGAGCACCATTCTTTTCTGCGAAAGCCCGACTTCCCTCTCCCAATTCACCACCAAGATCGCGGGCATGTGCCATGTCCCGAATCAGGTCAAGAAGTCCCTCTGTGCTGCCAAACTTCATTGGCGCCTCTATCTTACCCTTCTGGTAGAGTTCCATCGCGCACCCTATGGTGCTACCCACAGAGATAGTGTCAAGCCCCAGTAGGTTACACTCGTGATTTGCAAGCGTAATCCATTCTAGGTCGTTTATGCCGCATTGTGGCCCAAATGCCCAAATGGTTTCATATTCAGGACCTCCAATCTCTTGGTCGCCCACACGACTTACACGGCCACAACCAATGGGGCAGCCATAACAGTTGTACCTTCCAACTAGCAGCCTCTCAATAAGTTTCTCTCCGGATACACCCACTGCATCATTGAATGTCCCCTCTTGGAAGTTGTATGTGGGTAGCATACCGAATTCGTTCGTCACATTGACTAAGACTGATGTTCCGTAGATAGGAAGCGACTTGTTTGTCACTGCGTTCTTCTTGATGAGTCGTCTAGCCCGCTTTACAGCCTCAGTCAGGCGATCTTTATCATCTACTCCGACGCTACCAGTACCTTTTGCAACCACGGCCTTCAGGTTCTTTGAACCCATGACTGCACCGACCCCACCACGACCCGCAGCTCTATGCTTGTCCGTCATGATGGAGGCTAGCTTGACTTTGTTCTCCCCTGCAGGTCCAATACAGGCCACCTGTGCCTTAGGATCAGTTTCTTCTAGAAGCCTGTCGGTGGTTTCATACACATCTTTGCCCCATATCTTGGAGGCATCACGGAGTTCGACCTTATCATCATTAATCCAGAGATAGACAGGATTGGGTGCACTTCCTTCGAAGATTATTGCAGCACAACCTGCACGACGCAGCTGTGCACCTATGTAACCACCAACATTCGAGTCAAATATAGTGCCAGTGAGAGGGGACTTGGTGACGACCGCCAGTCTGCCTGCAGTAGGAACAGGCATTGCTGTGAGGGGTCCGATAGCAAATACAAGGAGGTTTTCTGGAGATAGTGCATCAACTCCAGGGGAAAGAGCATCATAGAGAATCTTCACACCCAGACCTCTACCTCCAAGGTATTTCCTGTACAAGTCTTCAGGAATGGATTCAGTGGTGATCATTTGGTTAGTTAGGGATACTCGAAGAATCTTGGATTCAATATATGGCATTGGTGAGTCAGACATTATTCGTTCCTCCTAGTCATTGAACACATTCTCCGATCTATCTGGACAGACAAGGCAGCGCTCTTTGTACCAGACGTAGACTTCCTTTGGTTGTTTGGCAAGGTTGGCCTGACGGCTTGGACAGTCCCAACATGCTCTGTCTTCTTGCATCCAGCTGTCACTATATTGAGCCCAGCGGAAGTCTTCAACGATGGCAACACCTGCACTAGTCCCTAGTCTGTCAGCACCTGCATCAATCATCTTGATCGCATCTTTGAAGTTCCGAATCCCGCCTGCGGCCTTAACACCCATATCTTTGCCTACCGTTTCTCTCATCAACCGAACATCGTAGGGAGTCGCCCCCATAGGACCAAAGCCTGTAGAAGTCTTAACGAAGTCAGCTCCAGCCTCCTTCGATAGAAGGCAACCTTTCTTTTTCTGGTCATCAATCAGAAGGCCAGTTTCCAGAATCACCTTGGTATGCGCATCACCGGATGCAGACACAACTGCTTCAATGTCACTACGCACAAGCTCGAAGTTCTCATCTCGCAGCGCGCCCACATTCACGACCATGTCTACCTCATGGGCTCCTGCACGCACTGATTCTTTGGTTTCATAGGCCTTAGTCGCAGAGGTGTTGGCACCGAGTGGAAATCCAACCACACAGCACACTTTCACATCAGAGTCCTTTAGTAGCTCCGCAGCATAGGCAACGTGAACAGGGTTGATACAGACAGCTGCGAAATTGTAAGTGAGAGCCTCTTCACAGAGCTGCAGGATTTTGCTCGTCTTTGTTTCGGCCTTTAGAACAGTATGGTCGATGGTCTTTGCTAGCGCCTCAACAGTTAGGTCCATAATAGTGCCACCAGACGCGGAATGCACTGTCGAGGGCTATTAACCCTTCCATAGGCTAGGAAGGCTAGCGTGCTCCAAGATATGATTTGATGTCGTCAAGAACTTCTTTCTGTAAACGAATGACGTCGTGAACTTCAATCTCCTCGGCTTCTTTCACGACCGAGTTCAACTGTACTACCGTTCCAACTGCCTCGACCTTGGAGAAATCGACTGGGAACTCCACTTCAGCGCCCTTTACAATCAGTTCTGAGCGAGTTGGATGTATTGCGATTCTGATGCTACGAACAATCCCAATTCTGCGGGCCCTACTGTCTAAGACTTCCTTACCCAACAGCCTGCCAGGCATGCTCAGTTCATATAACTCAGCTTCGATAGTTGGCATTGGCTCACTACTTGTCATCACGTCTGGCTCCTACTCTTCCTCAGGTTGTAGGAGTCTTTTTAGACCGAGTATTATCAAGAGAGTGACAGCCAAATTACGAGTGACGCAAAATGGAGACCTCCTATGTCGATGCAAAGGGTATTCTCTCAGGGAGCATCAAGTATAGGAAGTATCAGGTCGCTCTCGCAGAACTTGCTTCAGAAGAAAGCACGATGATTGTCCTGAGCACGGGATTGGGAAAGACAGTGATAGCAGCGTTGGTGGCTGCGGCACGTCTGACCCAACACCCGGACTCTAAAATCCTGTTTCTGGCGCCTTCGCGACCTCTCGTGGACCAACAGGCTCGGTATCTAAGGAGGGTTCTGAATCTCGATGCCGAACACGTCGTGTGTATGACTGGACATGACACTCCTGAGGACAGACGTAGAATGTGGGACGAAGCCAGAGTCTTCGTTATGACTCCACAGGCGCTACAGAATGATCTGGTGCAGAGGAGCTATGGACTTGAGAAGGTCTCGTTGATTGTGTATGATGAGGCTCATAGAGGTGTGGGAAACTATGCGTACACCTTCGTTGCTGAGTTGTATGAAAAGCAAGGAGCAGACCCTCTTTCGCTTGGTCTTACTGCATCTCCAGGACATAAGGCGGATCAAATCAAGACAGTCTGTCAAAATCTCCGTCTTACGCGTGTAGAGGTTCGTAGTGAGAAGAGTCCAGATGTTCGTGAGTATATTGTTTCAATAGACACCGATGTTAGATATGTCAAACTGCCTTCCGAGGTCGAGGTCCTAAAAGACATACTCTATGGTCTTCTCGATGAATACAAGAAACCAATTCTGGAGCATGGTTTCTCTTTACCCAGCAGCCGACGGTTGAGCAGAAGAGAGATTCTTAGAGTCCAGAAAGAGGTGAGGAGAGAGATTGGGTCTTATACCAAACCTCCTCGTAGCCTATTCTTAGTCATCAGGAATCTGACTGCAGCTCTCAGGCTCGTTCACCTCATTGAGTTCATTGGCACCCAGGGTCTCACACCGACTTATCGCTATATCCAAGGTATCTACGAAGAAGTCCGCCACAAGAAGAGCTCTAAAGGTGTCAAGGATTTGATATCAAAAGCAGAGTTTCGACAGTTCGAGCATCTCCTGAAAGCCCTCATTGACAAGGGGCATCGACATCCCAAGGCAGATGCGATTCTCGAACTCGTCAACGAGCAGCTTTCAGCTGATCTGGATTCGCGCATTCTTGTGTTCACCAGGTTCCGAGACACGGCAATAGAGGTCGTGGAAACCCTAGAACAGCTGAGAGATGCAAGAGTTAGTCGATTTGTAGGACAGAGCTCTAGACGTACGGACAAGGGGTTCAGCCAAAAGAAACAGGTCGAGGTTCTTGAGGGATTCCGCAATAATGAATTCAATGTCTTGGTGGCCACTCAGGTCGGGGAGGAAGGGCTTGATATTCCAGAATGCAATTTGGTTGTGTTCTATGACTGCGTACCATCGGTGGTTCCTTACATCCAACGTAGAGGAAGAACAGGAAGAAAGACACCCGGACGTGTCGTAATCTTCGTAGCCAGAGGGACACACGATGAGTTCTATCACTGGAGTGTGATTAGTAAATTGAAGAAGATGCCAGATGCTCTAAAGGAGGCCGAAAAGGACTCTGATGAAGAGCAGACTAGCCTGGAGGACTTTGTGAGTGAAGATGTGTCTGCGGACTCTTTTGAAGAGAGACCAAGACCAACAGTGGCTCCAAGTCCTTCCGATGATACGATCAAGATGATTGTTGATTCGAGAGAGTTACCAACTGCTGTGGCCAGGGAGCTTACTCGGCTAGATGTGGAGATCTCAGGGGAGAGTCTACAAATTGGAGACTACATAGTATCCGAGGATGTGGCAATAGAGAGAAAGGAATCGGGAGACTTCATTCAATCACTCATAGATGGCAGGCTCTTCGTGCAGCTCACTGCGCTACGTACATCATATCGGAGACCGGTCCTAATAATCGAAGGAGAGCAACTGATAGGACTACGCGCGGTGAACCCCGCTTCCATTTATGGTGCCTTGGCATCAATTGCTATCCGGATACAAGTCCCCATCCTATGGACTCGAAATGCAGAAGAAACTGCAAATGTCCTCTATCGTTTAGCTCACTTAGAACAAGTGGGGGCAAAGAAGACACTACGGACTAGGTCAGGGGATGCTAGAGGTACTGATGCAGAGGCACTGGAATATGTTCTATCTGGATTCCCCGGTGTAGACACTGTGATATCTAGGGCAATCCTGTCCGAGTTCGGGACTCTGGAGGCGGTCTTCTCAGCCAGTGAAAAAGATCTTCAGAGCGTAAAAGGAGTAGGAAAGAAGATTGCTGGTAGAATCAGACGGCTTCTTACAACAAGATATCCCTCCCACAAAGGGTGGAAGGAGGAATCTTAGTAGACATCAGGGTTCTTACTGAGTCCTTCCTTGTACGCTTTTCGGAATCTGTCTGTGAGTTCCTTACTCAGCTTCTGATAGCGTTCAAAATCTGAATCACTTAGTTTGGCAAGGCAGAGGATTCTCCTGAGAGCGAGGTAGACTCCGGGATCCATTGCAGAAGCAGCATCCAGGATCTCCTTCACTTCCACCCTTGCTTTCTTCCAAAGGCGGTCGCGTTCAACGAAGTCCTCGGCTATCTCCTGAATCTCATTCTCATCCTTGAAAATGAACCCTAGGCCACGCATAGTGCCAACTAGGTCGAGTGTCATGTCAATTCCATTAACGGTTCTCTCAGGGAGAACATCCATGTCACTTGTTGCGATAAAGACGTTCTCAGCCGCTGCAACCCATAGTTTTGTCATAATATGAGAGTCGCCATTTCCAGTAGGCGCAACACCATCCTGGATGATAAGCCCGGCCCGCTCCAGCTCCTTCAAGTGGTAGCGGACGGTCTGGGGTTTCAATTCTTTGCTTGGATCAACATCATCTAGGAATTCGCAAATCTCGGATGTTGACATACGTTTGGACCTGAGAGCATGAAGGATTCGCCGACGGTTCTCGTCGTTTAGAGCACGGACTACTGCTGCAGTCTCTTCTTCACCAGCTACAATCCTAAGCGTTTCCATCTCTTCAGACTCCATCAATGGATAGTTCATTCTTGTTCCGTGGCCTAATGATAGGATGTTTCACCTATCGATTTGTTGTTCAATCCGCAAAATCCCTCTAAGAGGCGACTTGCAGACGTCTTAGTTCAAGGTCAACCATCGAGCTACATCTTCTCCAGTGAGAAGACATATCCTATGCGGGGACGTAAATCCACTGACGCATGTCCTGCAGACATGGTACTCTCTTGATTAGTTGCTTCTTGAGGAGCTTTCTAAGAGCGTATCTGACAGTTCTGGGTGCAAAAGACACCTTGTCCAGGAGTTGCTTCGGCGTAACACCGTTTCTCCCACTGCTTCTGAGAATGTCCAATACGATCATCTGACTCTTTGTGAGCTTTAGTTCCTTAAGCTCCTCTCTTAGTTGTTCATCTGACATCAATTCGATATCACCTACTTCCGTTCGTTTGGTTGAAGCCAGCAGAGTTCTCAATCTTGCTTCAATCAACACCTAATTATTTGTACAATAAACTATATTAATGTATCGCAGCCTCGGGTTGTATGTCGCGGTGGTAGACCGCGATATAGTGTTCCGCGCGGTACACTCCTAGAACATCCGACAAACTCTATAACGAGGTATACTAACTGAAACCTCGAACCTCCATGAAAAAGGCAGCCTTACTCACCGCTGGCGAATCCACTCGAATGATGCCACTAACAGCAAACATGCCGAAACATCTTCTCCATGTCGCTGGAAAGCCTTTAGTTTTCCATACCCTTGAAGCACTAAGAGATGCAGGCATCAAAGAAACCTTGATGATTATTGGCTATCGAAGGGAAGAATTGAAGGAAGGAATAGACTCAGTGGACTGGAGTCCTATGAGCATCTCCTATGTTGAGCAGAAAAAGAGACGTGGAACTGCCCATGCCGCAGGTCATGCGAGAGAATTCGCCGGTGATGAACACCTAATTGTGATGAATGGAGACATCTTGATGGGCCCTGATGCATTTCAAGGGCTCATTCAGCACCACAGAAAGGGCGGCTATGAACTAACCCTGACTGTGTTCCCTATCGATGATCCGTCACCATACGGAGTGGTAGCAGTCAAGGATGGCCAGGCAACTGCTCTCATCGAAAAGCCTTCCAAGGAACAGATGGTGAGCAATCTTGTCAATGTGGGAATGTATGCTGCAGGACCTTCGCTGTGGGAATCCATTGAGAATACTGAACTATCTCCCAGGGATGAGTATGAGATTACGGATTCCATTATGATGCTAATCAAGAG
>JASFEL010000008.1:0-10727 GCA_050124855.1 Candidatus Thorarchaeota archaeon
CACTCAATAAGGGATTCAGCTAAGAAACTCAAATCTCTCGGTAATATGGTTAGAGTCGGAAGAGGTGTATTTCTTCTATATGGACAAATTGCCAAAGACCAGTTTAATTTTCAGGACCTGCCAACAATCTCCTTTCGGAAGGCACGTGAGATACCCAGTGCAAGTGATTGTGGTGTAGAAGCCGCTAGTAGACGTGCTTATGCCATTGTTTCTTACAGATTCAAAAGCCCCACCGCAATCCAGAAGAAGAGAGTAGAGCGACTGGTCAGGAAATCAGCTTCAATTCGTCTTCGCCCTGGAGTTCTCTTATTCCCTGTTCTCAAATCAAGGGAAAAGCGAAGGCTATTGGAATCAGATGAGAAACATGTGCTAATGGACTCAAGGAGAATAAGTGAAGAGCTGCGCAGCCTTGGAGCAGAGGTGTCAAGGTGGTCACGACTCAGATTAGTTGGTCATCTGTCAGAAATACTTGATGCCATTGCTCGAACTTTATCATACGATTTCTCATCCTTCGAAGTATTGGCCAAGGACTTGCGTGCACAAACCAAAGGGTCCGAAGCACAAGTTAAAACTCTAAAGAAGCGTTATTCAGTTCTTTCCAAGAGATATAATGAACTGAAATTCAAATGGGGTCGTGCTGGTAAGATCTGGAATTATGATGCAACGAAATTTCTTACACGCGCTTACAATATGATGCTAAACGTCAGACGGGCTATCGACTCAATCACCTTCTAAGGTAGAAACAGCTTGGTCGCAGTCCTTCGGGAATGCGAAAGAGGTGCAGACGGTAACGACGGGATAGGGTTGCGAAAGGAACTAGATTCCTTAACGCCATTGTCACTTGCCCTGTCTCATGCTGCTGAGCACCCTTTCATTTTATTGAAGATACTTGCGAACTCCTTATCTTCTAAGAACCGCATTTGGAAATATGATCGAAGTCTTGCTCTATGGCGAACTCAAGAAGGTGGTAAAGGAGAATATTCCTAATGCCGATAACATTCTGTTATGTGATTACTTCGAGGGGGAGCATTTCGAGGATTTGTTGCATCGACTAGGCTTGAAGCTGACTGATGTTGGAAACTGTTACATCAACAATGCGCTAGCAAAGCCTGAGAATGAAATACACGACCGCGATACAATAGAACTCAACCAACAGGTCTGATTCGTAAGTTGACTGAGTAGATCTATTCATATTCTTCAATCGATTCGAGTGTTAGTTTTAGTGGGTCAATCGCCTCTACGGGTTCTCCTTCTTCCCTGAGTCTAACGATTGAAAGATCATAGGCCCTCAGCACATCTGCTTTTGTTATGAAACCAATCATTTTGTGTGGATTCAAAGAGTCTACGACAACAGCATGTCCTTCACCCCTTTCAAGCATGGCGTGCAGAACACTATCCATCGAACTATCTGCTGTGATATGCATGAAGTCGGAGCTCATTAGTGCTTTCACCGGACATGCGTCTTCTACAGCACCCTCACAGAACAAATCCTCTGTAACCAGTGTCCCGACAACTCGGTCGTCTTTGTCCACCACTGGGAACTTCGTGTGTTGCGTTTCATTGACTATTTTGAGAACCTCTTCCTTAGTCATATCCTGAGTCAATATTGTGGGAGATTTAGTCATGACATGACCCACTTTCATCTCCTTCAATGCGCCAATGTAGAATCCACGTCTCAGCTTCACGCCTCTTCGTGACAGTTTCAGACTATAGATGCTTTCCTCCTCGATTGACGAAGCAACAAGAAAGGATGTTGATACAGCAACCATCAGTGGGAGAATCATAGAGTAGTCTCTTGTCATCTCCATCACCATTACAATGCACGTAATGGGGGCTCTTCCAGACCCCGCAAATAGAGCAGCCATCCCAACGATACCAAAAGCCATTGGCTCTGGAATCACGCTTGGAAAAACCATTGAGCAGGTTAGACCAAATGCCCCACCCAAGGCGGTTCCTATATACAGAGTGGGCGCGAAGACACCACCAGAACCTCCTGAGCCCAAGGTGAATGATGTTGATAATGCCTTCATTATCCCAAAGATGAGAAGCACCAAAATTGGCAAATTACCAAGTAGGGCTGCATCCATGAATGCATACCCCACCCCCATATTGGCTGGGAAGTATGGTTCATTGGGTCTGAAGAGGCCGGAATACGAAAATGCCTGCTCTAAGAAAATAACAGTTATCGCAAGACCACCTACAAGCAATCCCCCAGTCGCCGGTAGAAAATACTTTGATACTCTAAGACGCTCAAGGAAGTCTTCAATTGCATAGAATCCTCTTGTCCACGCGACGCTAATGAGGCCAAAAAGAAGTCCTAGAATTAAATAGAATCCGAGTTCAAAATAGTTGTTCAAAGAAAAGAGAGGTGCCTGAAATGAAGGCTGGTTACCTAGGATCGCATTTGCAAGCGCCGTTGCCACGACAGATGATAGGATAACTGGAATAATGGAGAATCCAACTAACCCTCCAGCTATTATCTCAATCCCGAAAAGTGTGCCTCCTAATGGAGCATTAAATGATGCGGCAATTCCTGATGATACGCCACAGACCACCAAGGTCTTAGTTATTCGTGTGTTGAGATTCAGTTTTCCTGCAATTGCAGAACCCACTCCTCCGCCTATTTGTGCTATAGGGCCTTCTCTGCCACAAGACCCTCCCGACCCTATGCATATCGCTGAAGCAAGGCTCTTCAAAAGCGGGACTCGCATTCGAATTCTTCCCCCTCGAAGAGCATATGCGTCCATCAGTTCGGGAACTCCGTGCCCTTTTGCCTCTGGAGCATACTGCTGTACAATGAACGCAACTATTAAGCCTCCAAGAACCGGAATTACAAGCCAACCAACCAAGCCTATATTCTGAGGAATCCACACAGACAAGACACTGAATCCAAGAATTAGCCATCGGAAGCCAACTGCAACTAGGCCTGATACAACCCCAATTATTGCCCCCAGAATGTAAAGCCGCACTTGATGCTTTATGATTGCTTTTTCTATCATCTACAGAATCGCCTTCTATGCAAAACCGAACTGGAGTATTGGCAGTCACAAGCTTTGAACGGGTTCTAGTATCTTGTTGACCGCCTAAACGACGGAGGTCTGAATCTTCTCTTAAACATATTTGATGGAGTATTGGGGAAATGCCCTTTTCACATAGATGAGCACACTTTCATCTGATGGGATAAACCAATTCTGCTACTGTAGTTTTGGTTTTCTAAGGTAGGTATAGACTCTAACATCTGTGCTAAGCTCTTGTCCCATATGAAGCTCCGTTGAAACATTCACTTTCTTCACAATCTCTAGCTCATGGAAAAGAGGATTTAGTTCATCATCTGCATAGAAAGTATGCAAGACCGTTTCCCCGTCCTCATCTATATACTGAAACTCCCCTGGATTGATTTGCTCACCCAAACTTTTGGCACCATAGAAGGAACATTCCGTTGACATGAAGTCCACCATAAGATAACCATCTTGTCTTAATACCCTCGACATCTCGTCAATCGAAGTCCTCGCATCCTTCTTGGTCAAGTGACACAATGAATTCTGCGTGTATACAAAACTGAAGGACTCATCCCTGTAAGGCAGATTCCTCATATCTCCCTCTTTGAGATTCAGGACAATATCATTCTCCTTTCCATAGATTTTCGCCCTTTCTATCTGATCAGGAGAGATATCTATCCCATATGCTTCGTACCCCCATTCAAAAAACAAGGCTAGAGGTGGACGAGGTCCTCCTGCACCACAGTCTAGAATCTTCTTTTCGAGCATGCTAGACTGAATCAGACCTAAAAAGTCGTATAAGAACGAGGGCCAAACAGCTCTAATCATTGAAACCAACCATCGATGTTCGAATTCGGTTGTGTATAATCTCTTTTCCTTGCAGCAACAACATCGTAGTCGATTTTACAGTTCTACTTACTAGCTCTAACAATGAAGAATCTCTCCGGAAGGTTCTGTTTGGGCCTAATCCTGACCCTATACCTTCTCAAATAACTCTCAAAAGGAACTGCTCCTGAAACAGAATCAATTGTGAATCCGTAATCTTCCAGAATACTCGAAAACTCCATTCCTGTATAGGGTGTATGCGTTTCCTGCATTTCTTCTTTCTGAAGAGGAGAATCAAATGACCATATTTTGGTGATGAACTCATATAGATCACGCATAGAAATCTGAACCCACCCGCCATCTAGAATGTTGAAAGCGAATGGACGATATTCATACAGCTTCTGAAAACGTTCAAGCTGCTGAATCAGTTGTTTTGTGAACTTCGCTTCTATAGATTTAGACCCTGGACTTTGGTGATCTAAAACCACAAACACACCTCCTTCACAAAGGAGTGAGTTAATTTCTTCAATAGTGGTCAAAAACACTTCTTCGCCAGCAAAACAAAGAACTTCGCTAAGAGACTGCACCGCCACAATGGCATTAAAAGAATCAGGTTTGAATGGAAAGCGAGGCATGCATGCTTGCACGATTAACACCTTCTCCTCGGCTATTTCTCTCACTTGATGAGTAAGCATATGCATAGAGAAATCAAGTCCAATTACATTGGCTGATGAGGCATGCTGATTGATCAATGATGTAAGGGTACCAACACCACAGCCAGCATCAAGAACCAATGAATCTTTCAATGGCAGTAGTTTCGCCACTTCACGTAGGTATGAATGGCGGTAATTTTGGCACATTATTTGAGCCATCATCTCTTCGCTGGATGTCATACCAGCGGCCATGATGCAAGTGATATGTTATCAACATATGCAATTGAGTAGTAAATCTAAACACCGATTGCAAAGGGAGTAGAGGCGGCAGTGATAGAGTATTAGGGAACTGCCTTTCTCACATAGCTGAGCACCCAGTCCTTTTACATTCAAACAAACATATTGTTGTCATTACGAAGCTACTACTCTCGTTTCTTGATACTCTCATGAAACTTGAAACTCAGATACAAGAAAAGCAAACTTGTGACAACAAGGGCGATGATACTTGCTTCTAATGGAATATTGAAGGATTCGACGCCTAATCCTCTGCGAACTAAGACCAAGGTGTGTGTTAATGGTGATAGGCATGCAACGACCTGACCTATGAGTGGCAGTTCCCCAATCGGAATGAAAACCCCGCTAATGAACAAGAGGGGAATCCTGACAAAGTTAAGAGGCATCATAATGTTGCCCACCGATTCAGTGGGGACTGAAGCGAACATGATTCCCATGGCCGCAAACGCAAAACATGAGAGAATGATGCCAAGAGCTAGTGCAATGACATTCATGACTCCGGCTTGAAAAATAAAGATGCCAATTAGGAGAGGGGCGATGGACACTAGGAGGCCAAAGAAGATTCCAGCCATTGTCTTTCCTAGGAGCACGGAGAAGAGAGACATTGGTGCGGACAGGTAGCGATCAAATGTCTTTGTCCTTCTTTCAAGGGGTATGACAACTGGACCGACGGTTGATGAAGCCCAAAAGACTGTCTGTGAGAGTAGAATTGGGAGCGATTGCAGGGAACTTAGATTTCTTCCAACCGTGAAGGTAAAAAAGAGAGCGATTGGAAATAGGACCCCAAACATCAGCGATGGTGGAGTTAGGTAATATGTTTTCATGTCTTTCCATGCTATTGCCCAAGCTCGAGCAGACTCCTTCCTCAGCCTGTCTAATCTTACTCCCTGTTGCATCAATGATTGGTCCTCCTTGATCCAACTGAACCCCGTCTTCCAGACATTTTCCCCATGCCCTTTGGCCTTTCAACAATCTCCTCGCCAGTCATCTCGAGGAAGACGTCCTCCAGACTTGGGCTGAGAGTATTGACGCTGAGAAGTCGTAAATTATTTCTCTCTGAAAATTGAAAGATTCCAGTGAGCACCTCAGGTGGACTGAGCGTCAGTAGTCTAAGCTTGTTGCCTCGTTTCTGAACTCCTCGAACTCCAGGTATCTCTTCCACTTCTTTTACTAGATGAGAGCTTTTACTGTCAAACACAACCTCAACAGAGTGAACCCGATCCATTGCCTGCTTCAATCTTTCAGGAGTATCAATGGTGGCAATTCTCCCCTGACTAATGATTGCCACCCGATTGCAAAGCTCGCTTGCTTCAGTCATGTTATGAGTGGTCAGAAAGATTGTAGTACCGCTCGAATTCAATTTCATGATCAACTCATGAATCACCCTCACGCTTTGAACATCTAGTGCGGTCGTTGGTTCATCAAGAAAGAGTACACGCGCATCGTTCACAAGAGCCATTGCAATAGTCAGCCGCCGTTTCATCCCTCCTGAAAAGCCCTTCACGCTCTCATGACGGACATCATATAGACCGAACATCTCAAGGAGTTCTCTTGCTTTCTCTAGACGTTTTTCTTTGGGAAGACCATAGAGTTTTCCCGTGAAGATTAGATTCTCTTGTGCGGACAGGTCAAGATACACATTTGAGATGTCTGTCACCACTCCCATCTGCTCCTTAGCATCAAAGGCTTGCTTTTGAATGTCGAAGCCCATAATCTGAGCCGAACCTTCTGTGGGTGTCGATATACATGTCAACATCCTAGTCGTGGTTGTCTTCCCAGCACCATTTGGACCAAGAAAACCAAAGATCTCCCCCTGTGACACGGAGAAATTGATATGATTGACCGCAAGCAGTTCCCCGTAGGCTTTTGTCAGATTCTTCACTTCTATCGCAGATACCAATCAACGCATCTCCTGAGATGTTTCAATCCCGCAGAATCCAATGATGATAGATTCCTCGAGTTGATGAACACACAAAATAATGAATCAAGATTCATTAAAAAGGAGCCGGTTTGGTAAACGCTTTCAATTTTCAAAGCAGTGGCATCATGAGATCTGAGCTTGATCAATCCTAATCTTCTAAGGTAGAGCGAACTAGATTTGGCGGTGAGATAGAAAGTCATACCACAAGTTGTCTGCTATCAACATATTCACTCGAGTAGCAAGACTGATGCATTTGCTAGATTTCGAGGCACATCTTATCATTGCAGTCCAATTATTTCTCTGATTTGACTGACTATAGCACCAAAGGCCTTGGCTGCTTTGGAGTCTGGATTCTCCTCCACAAATGGAGTCCCCTTATCAGACAGGCTGATGATTCTCGGGTCCAATGGTAATGACCCTAAATGGCGTATTCCAAAATCGTCTGCAGCTTTCTTAGTCACTCCATCTCCGAACATCTTGTATATTTCACCACACTTTGGACACACAAACTCGCTCATGTTCTCTACTATACCCAAAATGGGAACGCCCATTCTTTCCACAAGTCGAATCGCCCGACGTGCATCAAGCACAGCAACTTCCTGAGGTGTTGATACAATAATTACACCATCAATTTCTGGAATTGACTGAAGAATACTCAGTATCTCATCTCCCGTGCCAGGAGGTAGGTCCACGACTAGAACCTCCAGTTCTCCCCACATCACGTCACTCAGAAACTGTTGAATAGCTTTTCCAACAAGTGGCCCTCTCCAAGCGATTGCGTCATCTGTCTGTCTAAGAAGAAAGCCCATGCTCATTACTTTGAGATCGAGAGGTCCCCGTATAGGCCGAATTCTCTCATTTTCTGCTTGTGGGTGTAGGCCCTCGAGGCCCAATAGTTTTGGAACATTTGGCCCATATATATCAACATCGAGAATCCCGGCCTTCAGCCCTTGCTTGGCAAAAGACATTGCCAAATTTGTCGCCACTGTAGTTTTTCCCACACCGCCTTTGCCGGAGAGTACAACAATCTTGTGTTTCACATCTTTCATGTTCCCTCTGACTTCAGGTGGTACCATGTCTTTTGCATCAGTAGCCTTTTCGGTCATACAATCCACCTAGCTTCTAGTTGCTTCCTCTCAACACATGAAGAATGAACAACCACAGGAAGTAATGAATATTGATTCATTATAAATAAACCGATACAGGAAATACTTCCAAACACCCTTTCATTTTGCATTGATCTGGTCTGAATAAACGAGGCAGCCTGAGTGACCTAGCAAAATGGACTTCTGAAGCTGATAAGGTAGTCACTTTCTGAGGAGCTAGTCTTTTTCAGCTCTCTCGATGCGTTCACGAATAGTCTTGATTTCATTGTTCCTCTTCTCTAACCAGGCCTCTTTTCGCTCGTTGGTCTTCACATATTCTTCATATGCCTCTGACCACTCTTGCCTGGTTTGTTGAAGCTGCCGTTTCAGGTGTTCGTACATAATTCTCTTGACATGTACCGTATTCTTCAGATTGAGTAGGGCTGTGTCAAAGTCCGACGTGACTTTCGAGAGTTCCGATTCAGATTCCTTCAGCTCAGCACGTAGATTATGAATCTCAGTTGATGCCTGTTGCCTCGGTTCTTCATAAACCCCTGAATCTGGAACGACCGCGCTCGTTTCAGCATGTTTAGATTCAATGGGACTAAAAAGACTCACAGCTTCACTACTTGTAACATCATCTGATATCGAAGGCGAAGCGACCACTTCATCAGTTATGGGTGTAGGTCTATCCTCCCGAAGCTGAGAAGGTATCCTTTTTGCAGTATCGATAAGTCGGCCATCAGCTTTATCGATCATCATCTTGGTCAGTCTTTCGAAGGTGTCATTGATATTCTCGCCTGTCAATGCTGATGTTTCAATGAATATAGACGGTGTATTCAACTCCTCGCCAAACCTTTTGGCGAATGCTTGCCCCTCCTTGTATGATACGGTTTCTGCTTCCGAGTGACTTGGTCTTAGGTCAATCTTGTTACCTATGATGACCAGGGGAGGAAGCCTGCCCATGAATCCGTGCGCTTCGACAAGCCACTTCGATGCATTGTCGAAGGACTCTCTATTCACCACAGAATACGCGAGAGCCAGGCCGCTGGCTCCTTCATAATACCGTCTGCGAAGCCCTTTGAAAAGAGGCTGTCCAGCTATATCCCAGATTATCAGATACACGGGTCTTTTCTTCAGCATAATGGCCTTCTGGGCAAAATCAACTCCCAAGGTCGCGATGTAACTTCTCTTGAATACTTTGCCCATAAATGTTCGACGAATGCTCGTCTTCCCGACAAATCCGTCGCCGATCAGACATATCTTAAACTGTCGGCGGAGAGGCCCGGTTGTAATAGCTACTCCCTCCATTCATAGAAGGCGGCGCGGTTTTCCTAGCTATTTGTCGCTTATAGTGATATTGTAGCTGTGCAAGTTAGTCTTCAGTAACTCTATTGTATCACCCGCGTATCACCCTTGGAATCAATCAGAGATATCTTCCTACGCCGCTATTCCTCGACAGCTCCGCCAATCTTTCTGAGGTGCTGTCTAAATGTGAGGGATGGAACTTTCTTTCTAGCATTGAGATAGCTCTCAAACCGCAATTGCTCACTCAGACTATTTCCATCTCTAATCTTCTTAGATTGGCTTTGCTCTCTTTCCATTATTGTCCTAGCAACTTTCAACACATCGGAAGTGTTCTCGATTGAAATGAAGAGGACCCCATCGGGGTCTCCGAATACGACATCTTCACGAGTCACTGTCAAATCCCCAAATCTAGCTATGCGTAGTGCATCTGGGCTTCGCGTGTCGACTCTTTGCGGTCCCGCAGGATATGTACCATAACTCATGATTGGAAGCCCCATCCCCATCAGCTCCTTAGTGTCCCTGTGTGAGCCCCAGACTACAATCCCTCCAAGACCACGTTCCTTTGCCTCAAGTGCAATGAGGTCTCCTATGCATCCCTCATCACTTCTACCGCCGTTGTCAATCACAAGCACGTCACCATCATCTGCCACTTTCATGACTTCTAGGAAGATATCTACACTTCCGAAATGTTGGCATGGAAGTGATCTACCTGCAACACACATCTCTCTGTCAATCTGCTTGATTCCGGGTGGGCCAATTCTAGGAGCCAAGCCAAGACGAATACAGGCATCTGCCAACAGCGGTGTTGAAAGTAATGAGAAGGATTCTGTGATTAGGATATTCTCCAATGTTGTCACCTCTGTATTGAATCACTCTGGTCTTGTCTTTGCCTTAGAGTATTGCGCTTCTTGCTGCCTTACAATGGAGCACACCTCTGAATCCGTAACACCCGGTCTGTTATTTTACTCTTCAACCGTCATCTGACGGCTCTCACAGTGCTTCTTGAGAAGCCAAGATGGTATGGTTCAGTCAGCTTCAGTCATTGGTGAACCAATCATTGATTATTCGCGCTCAAAGCAAACACCCAAATAGTGGCATAATGAATACTGATTCACTTATCACAAGTCGCTTCTTGAGGAACGATTTTAAGCCGCGTTTGGCCAGATGCGAGTTGATAGCTGTGACTCCTACTAGCGTATCGTCTGACCTTGAGTTTAGAAATTGGATTCTTGAACAACCAGAAGGGAAAACACTGCTAAGATGCTATCAGTGCGGGCGGTGCACTAGCGCATGTCCAATAGCTGAGATTGACCATTCGTTCAATCCTCGTCTTTTCCTTGAGAAAGTCATCTTAGCAGATGAGTCTCTTGCAGAGAATCAACTCATCTGGACCTGTTTGACCTGTGAGCAATGTGAGGTACGATGTCCTGAACATGTCAAGATACCTCAGATTCTGATACTCGCTAAGGTCAGAGGCTTGGTGTCAGGAAACACACCCCAGACGGCATTGGATCGAGCCAGGTCTATATTGTCACAGGGACGTACAATCCAAGTCAGTGAATCTATGCTCAAAACCCGTGATAAGATGGGACTGCCTTCTCTTGGAAACCCACCTGTTAAGCAGCTTGCTAAGGCTCTCAAG
>JASFEL010000009.1:0-9945 GCA_050124855.1 Candidatus Thorarchaeota archaeon
TCTGGCATCGTTTCTCCAGACTTTGCAATCACCGAGTATTCGAAAGCATTGATGTAGATAGGATAGAGAATGAAGGCTGGTATGAACCAGATTGCAGTGATTATCCAGTACCATGGATTGATGATTTCCCAGAATACATCGATCCAACCCTGATATCCGGGTTGCCCAGTGAGACCAAAGATGAGGTATCCAAGTCCAAGCATGAGTGTGAGGAAAATCAGCCAGATTCCGACTGCTGCAAAGATCATCAGGAACCAATTCTTATTGCGGAAGGCCTTCGATGGTTTGAACACCTTTCCACTCTCAACATCCTCAATTGGCGGTTTGATTACTTTTCCTTCACTGCTCATACTTTAGACACCTACTATTTCTGCTTCAGGAGGTCCAAGATATCCTCCAAGGGGGCTATCCTATCTCTAATCTGACGCAGAGTGATTAGTATTTCGTCTTGTAGGGTGTCATCCATTCTTGGTATGGGTTTCTCACTAGGAGTTATAACCTCGGTCCCAGTCACATATTGACCAGTGAACTTACGCAGCTCACGCAGGACAAAGTCTCTCACAGACTCAAACATGTACAGCCCTTCTAGTTTCTCTTCAGGTTTCGCTCCAGCTTGAGCTCCGCCAGAGAAGCCAGCTGTTTGGATTTCCACACTGCCTATTCTAAACAGCCGATCTAATGGTCCAGCTTTTGATGAAATGTTAGTAATGGTCCGGAATGGAACGTGCTTCTCCGTGACTGTGACTATCCCCTTCCGGACATATATCTCAGGCATTGTTTCACCTGAGTGAGCAATCACTGAGTACTCGAATCGGTTAACATAGAACGGCCAAATCACAATTGAAGGGATGAGCCAGAATACATTGATGATCCACCACCAGAGATTGACTGGCAGCCACCAATCGTTGAAATAAGCTATGTACCCAGAAAATGGAATTCCATCGTCAAATACTATGACGAGGTATGCTGTACCAAGCCAAGTCACCATAGCTAAGATCCACAGACCAATAGCCCCAAGTATGGCACCCAGCCAGCCTTTGTAGATGAACGCTCTGCTTGGCTTGAAGACCTTTCCGCTCTTGATTTCTTCCATTGGCGGCTTTATCACTTTGCTGTCACTCATTTTATGAGCCCCTCCTGTCGAGCTTGTCATCCATTCTTCTGAGAATGTCGCGCATTTCCTGTAGTGTGTGCAGAATCTCTACCTGTCCGGAACCAGTAAATACGTCATCTTGCTGAGGTGCAACGACTTCTGTCCCAGTGACATATTGACCCGTGAATTTACGGAGCTCCCTTAGAATGAAGTCGCGGAGCTCATTGAAATATGGCAGTCCCTCAAGTTTCTCCTCTGGCTCTGCTTGGAACCCACTAGGAGAAGAACCTCCCGTCATCCCGGCAGTCTGAATCTCTACAGAACCAATCCCAAATAATCTGTCAAACACTCCTTTCTTCGAGAATATTGACGTTATTGTCCTGAAGGGCACATGTTTCTCGGTCACAGTGAGGACGCCTTTCTTCACATAGATCTCTGGCATTGGTCTGCCTGACTCCGCAAGAATGGAGTACTCGATTTTCAATACATATGCTGTCCAAGCCGCAAAGACAACGCCTAGGATGAGGCACGCAACTCCCCAATACCACATGTTCACTAGCCACCACCAAGTGCCCATATATTGGGCATGTTGGAGCGGGGTCAATCCTCTATCGAACACCAGGATTACGTATGACAAGCCAGTCCAAGCCGTCATGCCAATAATCCACCAGATTGCGAAGAACATGACTGACTGCAGCCAGCCCTTGAAAATGAAGGACCTAGCGGGCTTGAAGATTTTCCCACTGGCTATTCTCTCCATCGGAGGTTTGATTACTCTCTCATCGTAATAGTCACTCATTCTATGCTCCACTCCTATCTAGCTTGTCTTCTATTCTACGTAGAACATGACGAAGGTCCTGTAAAGTGGCAAGTGTTGCTTCCTCCAAAGAGCCAACGCGAATTGCGTTGTCTTGCTCTGCAAGAACCTCGGTCCCTGTTGCATAGGTGCCTTTGAGACTGCGCATCTCACTGAGTATGAAGTCTCGAAGTTCTTGATAGAACACTATGCCTTCAATCTTCTCTTCGGGCTTTCCTCCTTCATATGGCCCTCCAGAATATCCCGCTGTGTGAATCTCAACGTTGCCTATCCCAAACAACCGGTCGAATGGGCCGGTCTTGCTGGCGATGTTTGTAATCGTTCTCAGCGGTACATGTTTCTCAGTGACATCAATGAGTCCTTTCTTGACGTAGACCTCTGGTAGTGACTTCCCTGATTCGCCTCTCACCGAGTATTGAAACCTGTTGAGATAGATTGGAATGAGGATGAGTACAGGCACAAGAATGACGAGCCCCAGAGTCCAGAACCAGAAGTTTACCGGTGTCCACATTGCATCAATCCAGGCTGAGAACGGCAATAGGTCGCTGGCAAACATGTAGATCAAATAGAAGAGCCCAAAGAAAGTACCTGCGGTTATTGCATATATTATCAATAGAGTGAGAATGGCAATGAACCAGTACTTATTCCTCAGCGCCGTAGAAGGTCTGAACACCTTCCCATATGCTACCGCTTCCATCGGTGGTCTGATTATTTTTCCTTCATATTCTCTACCCATTATCCTTACACTCCATTATCCTCTCTTGTACCTCGGTACTTCTTTGGCAGCGAGTTTGTTGAAGATGGCAATGGACTGTTCAGTCATGTAGAGCTGTTCCTCGTCTGGTCTCAGCGCGATGTTGTATTCAGTCATGACGGCATCAAGGGTTTCTCGGCACTCCTCTTGCTTTGGACACTCTGGACAGAGCTTGCCTGCGTATGAGTCGTGCTTGTACCAAACCACAACACCAAGCTTCATTGCATAGATGATATAGACCTCTGTGTTTGCTTGGTAGTCAAATCCTCTAAGTAGCCCCTTGTAATCTTGAACGGTCTCAATGTCAAGCCGATGACTCTTTGCTTGGTCCCTGAGCGCCTTTTCGATCTTTGACCTTGCTCTGTTGAGCACTCGTGAAACATATTGGGTGTCTTTGAGCTGAACCTGTTCTATGCCGTCCCGCTCTGACTCCTTGGCAGATTGCTCAAAGAGGCCATAGACATAGGTGGGTGCTACCCGATTCCCCTCATAGTCACTAGCAATCTCCCCAGTGGTCTTTCCGTGCTGGAACTCCCACCAAACCGTTGCTTCGTGAACTGAGAGTAGCATCTTCTTATCCTCACTGTTTGTGTTATTACCCAGCTATAAAGCTTTCGGGTAATTCTTCACTACGTACGTGGGAAAGTTTATATATAAAGTTGGTGATTGTTTACATAGATTGCGGTAAACATTTACTGCGAGACATTTGGTGAGAAAGTTGGCTAGAAACGGAATAACAATTCGAACCGAGCGGCTGAACAAGTCATTCGACACTGTTCGAGCCGTACGTAATCTAGACCTAGAGGTCATGTCGGGCAGCAGATTCGGCTTCCTTGGTCCCAACGGGGCAGGAAAGACAACTACTGTCCGCATGCTCTCAGGTCTACTAAAACAGACTAGCGGATATGCTGAAGTATGCAGCATTGATGTTAGCAAAGATCGTAACGCTATCAAGGCAATAACCGGTCTTCTTCCAGAAACCCCGGGTCTGTACTCAAAGCTGTCTGCTGTTGAGTTCCTTGAGTTTATTGGAGCACTGAATGGTAGAAATGGCGATGGGTTGCACAGACGTATTGACAGCCTACTTGGTATACTGGGACTAGAGGGCAGACAGGACGACTTGCTGGAGTCATACTCATCAGGCATGAAGCAGAAGGTCCTTGTCGCCTCAACACTTCTGCACGAGCCAAAGGTTGTTTTTCTTGACGAACCTACTTCACGGCTCGATCCCAGTGCAAGTGCTATAGTCAAGGACTTGATTCTAATACTTGCTGAGGAAACAGACACGACATTCTTCATCTGCACTCACATGACGAGCTTTGCGGAAGATGTCTGTGATGTCATTGCAATCCTCAACGAGGGTGAAATTGTCACACAAGGCGCACCTCAAGATATCATTGAGGCAGCTACAGCTAGGAATCTGGAAGATGCCTACCTGAATATTGTCGGCGGCAAAATCGACCGCGCGGCACTCCTGGCTTGGAGGTGAAGCGATGACACGTAAGTGGTATCATATCGCAAAAGCTGAGTTCTTCGTGCTTACAGCTGGCATGCGGAAGCACCGTAAAGCAACAGCTGGTCTGATGTTCGCATTAGCGGCAATATGGGCCGTCTACTTGGCTCCAATGATCATTAATGGATTTATCCAGTTGATCATGCCAATGGAAACTATTCGCACACTCTTGATGGTGATGTTTCCAGGACTCATGCGGACAATCATGCTCTTCCTATGGGCATTATTGCTGCTGTTCCCCCTCTCACACTCCCTGCAAGAGATAAAGATTGGACAGTGGGAAATTTTCCTGTCCAATAATGTGAAGACAAGGGATATTCTGACTGGGACATTTGTTGGCAAGATACCCATGTACGGGTTGATTGTCATGGTCTTTGCCCCTCTGCTGATATCCCCCTTCATGCTAGCCTTTGAGGTTTCACTTCTGGGTCAGGCAGTAGTCTACGCTGTGATTGCTCTAATGGTCCTCTCGACTATCTGGTTGTCAAATCTCATCACTGTCACTGTGCAGGCCAGACTCGGGGACTCTGCACGAGGCAATGACATTGCTAAAGCCCTCTCAGTTGTGATCGCCCTCATAGTCATCGTACCCATGTATGGTCTGATGTTCTTTATGCCACAACTGTCAAACATCCTCGGAATGAACGCATTCCTAGTGATGCCTTTCACCTGGCCTGCTGACTTAGTGAGCTGGGCGGCAATCACATTCAACGGAATTGGTCTGACTGGATCTCAGATTATGGGCTTTGGTGCTATCCTCCAGCTAGACATGCTGACTAGTGCATTACTGATGGCGGCCTTTGGCCTAGCATTCGTGCCCATAGCAATCGTAGCAGCTGACAGAGTCTTCACAATAAGTGCGGGTGCACGGACTGAAATAGTCACTACTGTTGGTCGCGAGAACATCTTCATTCGTGGTGTCCGAAAAGTGGCAAAGGGTCCCTTTGGCGCTCTTACCGTTGTAAGTCTGAAGGACTTTGGTAGGAAGGCACAGAACATCTCAAAGATTTTCTACGGAGTAATCCTGGCCATAATACTACCTATCCTAATCCAGCAGATGACTATCATGGAGGGAGAGGTGTTTGAAGCATCTGAAATTCTACCCATGATCAGCATCATGATTGGGATAGTTGGTGTGTTTCCATTTGCTGGTACAGGGTTCCTAGAGAGTAAGGATCAGCTCTGGATAATTCGCAGTGCACCAAAGGGAGCTTCGCGCTTCATGAGAGCACGCATTGCGACAGGTTTCCTAATGGCTGTACCCCTCAGTCTAGCGCCAACCTTAGCGATGGCCTTCATGTTCGGTCTATCTGTTCTAACGACGATTCAAATCTTCATCACTGCATTCATTGTGGTCTGCGGCGCTGTAATGGTTGCCATGGGTGTAACTGCTCAGAATCCAAATTACGAGGACACAAAGTCTTCCGCACATCAGACGGTGCTAATAACATCGATGATGCTGACACAGTTCACTCTCATTGGACCCCTCTTTGCAGCGATCTTCCTGGACATCGGACTTGGTTTCAACATCTTCAGGTTCATGGAAGGCATCTTTGGCGTTAGTGGCTTCTATGTTGTGGAGATGCTGCTTGGACCTGCTGCGCTACTGCTTGTGGGTAGTCTGATGTTGTATCTTGGAATTAGGAGCCTTGGAAAGGTGGAGGTGTAGTGCAAATGAGCAACAACAATGGCATCTCCATCCAGACCCTGGGACTGAACAAGACCTTTGGTGCAATTCAAGCAGTCAGAAACCTCAACCTAGAGGTAGCTTCAGGAGGCCGCTTCGGCTTCTTGGGTCCCAATGGTGCAGGAAAGACGACAACTGTGCGCATGCTCTCTGGGTTGATGAAGCCCACGAGCGGCACTGCCACGGTACTGGGGATGGACATAGTCCAGAAGGCGGGAGAGATTAAATCTATGACTGGTCTCCTGCCTGAGACCCCAGGTCTCTACTCCAAACTCTCTGCAATTGAGTTTCTCGAGTTCATTGGAGCTTTGAACAATCTTGAGGGTGAGTCTCTCAGGAGGCGTATTGATAGTCTGCTAACCATGCTAGGGTTGGAGAGCCGTCAGGACGACCTCCTTGACACCTACTCAAGTGGAATGAAACAGAAGGTCCTGGTGGCTTCAACAATCCTCCATGAACCACGGCTCGTCTTTTTGGATGAGCCCACATCAAGACTCGATCCCAGTGCAGGGGCGCTTGTCAAAGACCTCATCCATGTACTTGCAAAAGAAACCGATACTACGTTTTTCATCTGCACACACCAGACATCCTTTGCCGAAGATGCGTGTGACATTGTGGGCATAATCAACGATGGAGTTCTAGTGACTGTTGGTTCACCTGAAGACATTGTAGCTAATACACAGACCAAGGACCTTGAGGATGCATATCTCAAGATTGTTGGAGGGCAAATCGACAGGAGCAAGCTATTGGCTTGGAGGTGAAGGTAGGTGGGGAGGAGGAAATACAGGTCCGAGAAAATAAATCGGGAGAGCACTTTATCGCGGGTTTTCAGGTGGAAGTACAGCAGAGGCTATTCAGTGATGACCTCTGCTAAAAGGGGGTAGATTCAAACTTGAAAAAGAATCACATCGCAATAATATTCGCTACTATATTGTGCGTGACTGCACTGCAGTTTCCTTCCTCTATCTCCGAGCCAGGGCTAGTTGCTTCTAGCCCTGGCTACCAACCTGCAAGTGAGGGTTATGGTCACATATCAGGAGTACCATACCAGTGGCAGGAAATCAATGGCTTTTGTCACTGGTCAGCACTCTCAATGGCATTACGCCACGCTGGTGCACCTCTTGATCTTCACAGTCTATTTGCAGCGTCAGGTATTGGATTCTCAGCTGGCTATATCCGTTATGAAGCCTTAGCAGTGTTTCTAACTGGTTCTTCGTTACGACAGATGGAGCCTTTGCCTACAATTGCAAATCTCTATGGTCTTGATATTGACATCTACATGGATGATGACATAGGAATTGGTACTGCATATGGTCCAGCAATGTTAGCTTGGGGGCTGAACTATACGGACATCGATGGATGGACGGGCGCTCTTAATTTGATACGAACCACAATTGATGATGGTTATCCCTTGGCGATTTGGACCGATCCCTATTACCTTCCCCCCTCTGATTATGACATAGCGAGAACCATGGGATGGCAATCGGAAGACACGGGCTCGGGCCATTCAGTTCTGTGCGTTGGTTACAACGACACAGCAGGTGAGGTTACAATCATGGATCCTGGGGTAGGCGCATTCGGGGAAGACTTTGGGTTCCCTGATGATGGGCGATGGTTATACTCCGTCAACTATAGCACATTACAGAATGCAATGAAGTACATGAGTTATGGGTCTGTGGTGATTGAAACAGGTAGTGGTCCTCCGGATGACTTCGCAAGAAGTCTTGCCTCATACATATGTGAGAGGCTCAGAGGTGATCGTTCTTCCTATGGTGAGGGGCTTGAGAATATCTTCTTCGCTAACTTTGGTGCGGATGCATTCAGAGGCCTTAGCTATGACCTTACAAAGGAATCAATTATCGGCTATCTAGATGATGTGAGCTCAGACAAGGATGATAGATTCTATACATTAATCATTACAGGACTACAGATAGAAATGGGACTCACGCTACAATATCTATCCTATCGTGAGGGGCTCAAAGTCCTGCCAAGTATGCTCACAGAACTAGACCTAGAAGCATTCTCAGAATCTGCGAGTCAAGCATTACCGCACTTGGCAGTGCTAAGTGAGAACGCGAGCTGGATTGATGCATACTACCCAGTGAATGGCACAATCATTACTCAAACATTCTCCAATATTGCAGACCTCTACTACGAAACTGATGATCTTGGGGCCGCTCTTGATCAATACGACCAAGAGCTTGAGGATATACGTGGGCATCTCTTAGCGATAGCAGAAACATGGATTGCAGCTGCTGATGCATTGGAGGCTGCCTTCCAAGGCACAGACCTCACTGTGCAACTCGTTATTGCTTCGGGATTAGTCGTTGTGATTATGGTTGCAGTAGTACTGAATCGCAGGAGGTCAGGCTAATGGCATTTCAGCTTCCAGGCAGCGCATTAGTCGTTCTACGTAGTCTGGCAAAATCAGGACCTATGAGTCCAAAAGAGATCACGAATACCACCAAACTACCTTCAAGGACGGTTAGCTCAGCTATCAAGCGGCTCAGCAGACTCCGTCTGCTCAGACGCGTTCCGGATTTGCAGGATATGCGAAAATGTCTCTATGGTCCTAATCTTGAGGTAGCCATGGAGATGGTCAGGACTCATGGGCCTGATTCAATGGTTGCTGTTCAGCTTTCATTGATTCTTGCGCTCAGATGATAAAAAGAAAAGGCCCCGCAAAATGGCGGGGCCAACCACATAGACGTGAAGAGAGATTTGGGTTCCGGCTTATCTTCTGGTCTTTACGACTAGTGCAATTACGGCGAGAAGTGTAACCGCTACACCGCCAATGAGCAGTAGCTGCTCAGTATCTAGTAGTGCAGGGCCATCAGCTGAGAGTACGCCCAGAGTGGGATCATAATCGAGTGTTTCATTGCCAAAGTATTCGAATGCAAGGTATACTGCCTTTCCGACTGATCCCTGTTCGCCTTCACCATGGCTTGCCCGCATCTGAACTTGATGAGGGTCAATTGTTGAGTTGTCTGCAAAGGCAAACTCAGCACACTCCATATAGGCATCACCAAACTCGAATCGGTAGCCAGAGGCATCTTGTTCGAAGTCTGCTGGCTCTCCAGTTCCATCCTGCTGACCATGCTCACTGTCAGCTACAGTGAACTGGAACACAAGTATCGAGTCCGTTTGGGCCCAATCCCATCCCTCCAGCTTAATATCGAACTTCATCTCATTTGAGTTAGTCAGGTTGATGTGAACCCGAATCTCAATCTCAAGATACATAGAGCTCGGTATATCAGCCAGTACTATTGGAGTGGGAGGCACAAAGGTGTCCTCATTGGTGAAGTTGAAGTGAACTCCAGTCACAACATCACCTTCTTCCTCGGTGGCAAATCCACTGAAATCCCAGTCTTCAGTTGGAAGTGTATAGGGATCTCCATAGCGATGATCTACTTCTGGATCATATGCGCCATTTCCATTGGTATCATTCGCCTCAAACAGCTTGCTGAACGTGACGTGGTAGTCAGCTCCAGGCGTGTCATCACTCTCGTCCCAGAAATGGAAGTGAGGCACTTTATTGAATGCGCTCACCTTGATTCCAATATCATCAGTAGTGAGAGTCACAACACCGTTAGCGTGCTGATACTGTATTCCTGTACTCTGCGCGGTGACAAATGGCACTGATGCCAATAGAGCCGTCAGAGCTAGAGTAAACATTAGTGTTCTGCGCTGTGTGATCATCTAATCACCGTATTTATTTCTTTCAAATAGATATATAATAGTTCCATTCGATATCTATAGAAATCTCACTTCGATATTTCTCGAATTGGTTTCGAGCACTCTTTCTTGAGTCACAATCCTTGAAAGGGAGAAAACTGCTTGCTAAATAGAATCAAAGATGAAGAGGCTAAACTCATGGACATGGGTCTGAAGGATCGACATGTGGTTGTGACAGGTGGTTCTGGCGGCATTGGACTAGAAACGACTAGAGCACTGTTGTCAGAAAATGCCCTAGTTACCGCGACCTATCGAACTTCTAAACGCGGGTTGGATGATCTTCCAAGTAAATGGTCAGAAAGGGTCAACACTGTGCGAGCTGATATTCTCAAAGAATCAGATGTTG
>JASFEL010000010.1:0-9893 GCA_050124855.1 Candidatus Thorarchaeota archaeon
TGAAAGCACGGCTTCTGAGATTATTTAATGAACTACCCAATCATACATATGTCCTATATACTGCTTTCCGTGCAGAAATGTCTGACTTGACAAGAGTACTAGTAGTTGGAGCAACCGGCTACATTGGGACCAGGCTAGTAAGTGAATTATTACAGAGGGGATTCGAGGTCAATGCAGGATACAGAGATCCTACTAAAGCCAAAATGAAGTCTTGGTCGTCCCATTCAAACCTCACTCCAGTGAAAGCCGATGTGTTTGACGTTGAGTCATTGACCAATGCAGCAAAGGGGTGTGCCGCTGCATTCTATTTGGTTCATTCCATGTATGGCAAAGGAGATTTTGTAGCCCTTGACAGAGAAGCCGCAAATAACATGGTCATGGCCGCGGAAAAGACTGAATTGGGGCGAATAATCTATCTTGGGGGTCTGGGTGATGCTGAAAGTGGTCTCAGCAAGCATCTCGCATCTCGAATGGAAGTCAGTCGTATTCTCCATCGCGGCTCGGTTCCAGCAACTACTCTTCGAGCCGCAATGATAGTAGGTGCAGGCAGTGCTTCATTCGAGATACTGCGATATCTTGTAGATAGATTACCTGCTATGGTGACACCAAGATGGGTTCGCACAAAGAGTCAACCAATTGCTGTAAGCAATGTCATCGGATACCTCATTGGTTGCCTTGAGAATGCGGAAACAGCAAACCGCATCTTCGACATTGGTGGGCCCGATATACTATCCTATCAGGATTTAATGAAAATATATTCAGAGGAAGCTGGTCTAACTCGACGATTCATTGTCCCAATTCCAATACTTACTCCTCGATTGAGCTCTTACTGGCTTTCTCTTGTGACGCCACTTCCAACACCTCTAACAAAGCCCCTCATTGAGGGGCTGAGGAATGAAGCAATCTGTCGGAATAATGATATTCAGTCCTTCGTACCTCAGGAATTGCTTACTGTTCGAGAAGCTATTCATCTTGCACTTCAAAAGGAGAACGAGGTGACATCTTGGGCTGAGAAGAATATCCGTAGATATGGTGCTATTCTTGAACAGGTTCAGGCTGGAGATCCCAACTGGGCTGGGGGCTCATTCTACTCCTTGACTTGGCAACTAGAAACATCCGTTTCAAACAGTAGATTATGGAGTGCAATCCAATCCGTTATCGGTACAAAGGGCTGGAACTACGGGAGCTGGCTATGGCCAATACGAGGATACATCGACAATCTTCTTCGGGGAAAAGGCATGGGTGAGCCAAAGGTGCATCTCCCTCTTCTGAAATCGGACTCACTTGTGGACTGCTGGAAAATAGTCGAAATTGCTCCCACTAGACGTCTGACATTGCTCTCGACTTTGAAGATGCCTGCCCTGCTGTCACTTACAATCTCACTGAAAAGCAAGCAGATTGAAGGTTGTGAAGTCGTAGTAGAAATCTATTATCGCCCCTACGGATTGGCAGGTCTAGTTGCTTGGCATACTCTATTACCAGTTAGAAAATATGCGGTTGGAAAGCTAATCGACAGAATTCTCCATCTGGCAAAATCCGTGCATGAAATCTAGACTTGATTGATTTGGTTGAGGCCGACCTTCTTGAGTGCATCCACTAATGATTCAGACTTCTCTTCGGAAATCGCTCCCGATTCGGTCCACAATACATCTCCATCTCTCGAAACCAAAAAGAGGTAGATATCAGTTTCGTCAGGAATCTTGAGCTTTTGTCTAAAGGATTCTTTATCGATATAGAGTGTAATAGTTCTCCTTCGAGTATCTCGAGATGGAATGCCTGCACGCATACCATTGTCTAGTATGCTACGACTGAGCCAGTTCATCTTTCTGATGGTTGGCAGCTCGTAGTAATCGAGTTCAGGATATTGTTCCGCCATGTGGTTTAGAAAAGGAACCCATGAATTGACAAGGCCTTGATGCCACCGTTGGAAGGCAATTATCAAGACATTGAACCTCGAACTCAAATCTTCTGGCAATGTGACCTTAGCCTTCAATAGATCGTTTCCGATTACGTTTGGAAATTGCATGTCCCACACATTCCTAGAACAAGATTGCTCTTCTGTACTAGTGATTATTAACTATTGTTAATAATACTAATAAGTCTTTGCACTGGATTTCTACACCATGATTCAGGAAGAACGTGTGAAACATTTGAACTCCAATACAATTCAAGATGGAAGGTACGTTCTTTACTGGATGCAGGCTTCTCAAAGAACGTCTTACAATCATGCTCTTGAGTATGCAATCCTGATGGCAAATAGGTACGAATTGCCAGTTGTGGCATATTTCGGACTAACCGCCGACTATCCTGAGGCCACAGAGAGGAGTTATCTCTTCTTGGTAGAAGGTCTTGTCGATGTGGAGGCAGACCTACAAAAGAGGAATATTGCTTTTGCTCTGCGCCTAGAGGATCCAAGTACAGGAGTAAGAGAACTAGCCAAAGAGTGTGCTCTAATGATTGTGGACCGCGGCTATCAGCGACTTCAGAGAGAATGGCGCAGCAAGGTCTCGGAGTCAGTTGACTGTCCCGTAATTCAGGTCGAGTCGAACGTGGTGGTTCCGATTGAAACTGCTTCTCCCAAAGAGGAATACTCGGCGGGGACATTTCGTCCAAAATATCAGAGAGTACTAGATGCATTTCTTGAGCCTTTGCCAAAGAATGAATCTGCACTCTCATTCAAAGGGAGCATTTCCTCAATCGATATCAGAAATCCTAGGAACGTTTTGGATGAGATTCAGATAGACAGATCTGTGAGGCCTGTGAATTGGCTTCATGGAGGATCAAAAGAAGCAAGGAGAAGGCTAGTCAAGTTCATCACAGATAAACTAGATCGGTTTGGCGACTTACGCAATGATCCCTCAGAAGACTATCTGTCATGCATGAGTCCCTATCTCCACTTCGGCCAAATATCGCCTCTCGAGATTGCACTGGAGGTTTTGGACACAGGAAGTGCCGGAGCCGAGTCATTTCTTGAGGAGCTGTTGGTTCGTCGTGAATTGAGCATGAATTTTGTTTATTACAACGAGGATTATGACACAATTAGATGCCTACCTAATTGGGCAATGACCACATTGGAAGCGCATTCCACTGACCTTCGTGAACACGTCTATTCAGTAGCAGAGTTCGAATCTGCCGAAACCCATGACCCATATTGGAACGCCGCCCAAATCGAGATGACAAGAACCGGAAAGATGCATGGCTATATGCGGATGTATTGGGGAAAGAAGATACTTGAGTGGAGTTCATCTCCGGAATTGGCATACACCATTGCACTTCATCTCAACAACAAGTATGAACTAGACGGTCGAGACCCAAACGGATATGCGGGAGTCGCATGGTGTTTTGGAAAGCACGACCGAGCTTGGGGAGAGAGGCCAATCTATGGGAAGATTCGTTATATGAGTTCTAAGGGGCTCGAAAGGAAGTTTGCCATCGACAGGTACATGAAGAAAATGAGTGCCTGACATCAACTCAGAAACATCCCCTATCGACATAGTGCAATTGTTGGACAGTGAAAGTGCACAAAAAGAAGTCCTCTATCCACATGATGGAGGTTTTTGCGTGGATTACGAATCATTCTTTCAAGTTTTGAGTCGCTTCATTCGAGACCGTGAGGGATTGTACAATGATATCCAAGGTGAAAAGAATCTCAAGAGCTACTTTGTAACCTCAATTCTTGCGACCCTTCTGTTTGGAGCACTCTACGGGGCGAGCATGGGGACATATGCAGGTGGAGCCCAAATCATATTTGATGCAATTAAGATTCCAATGCTTTTGCTGATTGCAGTCTTTGTTTCACTGCCCACTTATTATGTCCTGAATGGTATTCTAGGGGGCGAGATGAGCCTTCGCCAGATGGCAGTCCTGTTTATGATAAGTATCACAGTTATGGCCACCATGATGATTGCATTTCTCCCCGTTACACTATTCTTCATGCTAACTACTCCTGAACGGACATTTGCCGCCTACGCTTTCACAGTCCTGCTCAATGTGTTCTTCTTCGGAATATCTGGAGTGACAGCTGTAAGCTATTTGCTTCGAGGCTTCAACAAGATTCACGGTGAGAACAAGAAATGGATTCCAGCTATGATTACTGGCAGCGGTGTACTTGCGTTTGTGGGTACTCAATTAGCATGGGTTCTTCGTCCCTACTTCCATGTATCGACAACTTTCATCGCACCACCGTCTGGGAATTTCTATATTGCTGTGATTGAGCTCATCGGAAGACTGCTGTTTGGAGGGTGACCATCGCGCATCTGAGTCTTAGAATGTAACTGTATCCTCACAGTCACAGGTGCTTAAATCCTAATTTGCACAGCGAATCAACTATTGAAATGGTGAATCACAGTGATGAGTGATGAACAGCTCACAGAAGAGCTGCATAGTATTAGTTTGACAAAGAGTCAAATCATTGTACTCGATTTAATGAGAACAAGAGGAAAGAAGGGTGTGACCCCAAAGCAGCTACTTGCGGAGGTTCCTTTCGCTGCTAGAACCGTTCGATACGCACTACGAAAACTGCTCAGGAAGAAATTAATAAAACGCATACCTTGCCTTCGCGACATGCGTCAGTGGATCTATCTGCCTGCCTGAAACTCAAGCCTTGCGCATCTCTACCTTTCCAACGGTTGTGTCTTTGCTAGCGAAGAGGACTTTTCCATGTGCCTTTACTAGCTCTGAATAGACATCTAATGGCTTCTCAGTGTTTGCCAGTGTTTCGGAGTTATAGGCACAAATCGCTGTCAAGGGGATATCCAGTATTGTGTGGAGCGCTTTCTCATACTCAATCAACTCGTCCACTAGAGAGTGTTCCATGAAGCACGACATCTCTCCAGTGACTCTCAGACCCTTGAATCCCTCGGCAAGCGCATTTGAGTAGTATTTTTCCCATGCGTCCATAATATCTAATACACTGAATTTTCCATCTTTGATATAGATATCAGTGTAATCCAATATGTCCAGAGCACCCGTCTTTTCATACTCGCTTACGGAGATGCCAAATTTCTCCATAGCCAATCTAATCTCTTTAGGAGATTCTTCTGAACAGACGTACTTCACAGCTTCTCCTTTGTCAAGTCCATATTTGAGGTAGCTGAAGAGTGTGTTCCGTTTGGCCTCGAGTGAGTCGTAGACTAGAATCACGTGATCTCTTGGACGCAGATGTTTTACAATTCTAGTCATCTTCTCAGCTGGTGAGAGTCTGAAGTCTTTCCACGACTTAGACTTGGCATACTGTTCTTCAAAGTCCCTCTCGATAAGCCCCACAAGGCTAAGATCATCTGTCCACAGACATTTCATGTCTGACAACGTTCCATCAGGAGTGGTTGTGATTAATGCCTGTTTTCGGTCAGTCATTACATAGCGACTCGGAAGTGTTTCGACGTATCTCAAATCGAACGAGTTGTTAGGGACATGCCTCTGAAGAGCCTCTGGGATTGTTTCCTCCTTGTCAGGACAAACTGTTAGTATCCGAACTTTCACATCCCGTTTGATTGTACTCTCGAGAGCCTCTGCGTAGTTGAGAATGAATCGAACAACGTCCGTGCTTGAGTCTACTATATCGATTGAAGTTCTGGCGTTGCTAATCAAGGCTGAGGTCCTTGCTCCGACCGCATCCTTTTCAGAAATCAACGTGAAATGATGGACATCCTCCTCTAAATCAGTTTCTTCAGGTTCAGTTTCAAGGCTGTCTAGAATGCTTTCTCTTATTGAGTAGAGGTTTGAAATCTCCTGTTTTGCCTCTTCCTCTCTCCGATTGATTAGGAAACGGAGAGCATCCTCAATCGGCATTGCCCTGATTTTGACAGGTCTACCTAAAATCCTATCAATTAATCCAGCTTTTTCGAGCTTGGGCAGTGTTCTGTAGACTTCTTCACGACGTATCTTTGCCATCTTTGAGATCTTACTTGCAGAAGTTGGTCCAAGCCTAGCAGCAGCCAGATAGACCTTGGCCTCATAGGACGTAAGCCCAAATTCAGACAGTTTCTTTGCACTGTCCTCAAATGCGGACAATCATCTCCACTCCTTAGGTCAGACTACGTTAATCTTTGTATGAACAACCATTTCATTATTTTGGATTGCGTTTCCGTGTTTGATAGGACTGACCTAGCCTAATAGGATCTGCTTCGTATGGCAGTATCGAACATGGCGACAATACTCTCTGGCGGAACTTCAGCAGTGATGTTGTGTATATTTGAGGCGATATACCCCCCACCGGGTTTAAGGCATGCTATGTTGCACTCGACCTCTTGATATATTTCATTAATTGTCCCAAATGGAAGGGTCTTCTGTGTGTCGCACAGACCACCCCAGAATGTAATCATGTCACCGAAGCGTTGCTTCAGGCTACAAGGCTCCATATCAAATGCGCCCACCTGAACCGGATTTATGGCATCGTAACCAATTTCTGCAAAGTGGGGGATGAAATGAGGGACTGACCCACAGCTATGGTAGTTTATTTTAACATCAGCCAATTCATGCACTTTCTGTGAGAACCGCTTCTCAATTGGCTTGATTACTGGCTCATAGATTCGCTTGGGGCTCATGATTGGACCTGCCTGTTCTGCGAGGTCTCCATTATTTGACACAATGTCGACATAGTGCTCATCACCAAACTTCACTTCCTCAAGAAAGATAGTTACATAATCAATCCAATATCTCTCCATTTCTTCCATGGCTGCGACAATCAGCTCAGGGTTCTTCTGCAGATGCTTCATAGCTTTTGTGAATCCAAACAAGAATGTCGTATATTCATAGATACAACCTAGGGGAGGAGCGGCAATGGCATAATTCGTATTCTCTCTAAGTTCTTTTGCCCGTTCTCTCAAGCCCTTGAGAGGAGTCCTATCCGTTCCATCAGGCCATTCATGTTCTTTGATCTCATTGACCGTCTTCATATCTGCGAGAGGATGAATGACAGGATCATAGTAGAGGATGTCTTTGAGGTCCTTTGCTGCAGCATTCCCCCAAAACACTCCAAACTGGTCCCATACACCCTGAAACTTGCCTTCTACTTCTGGAATAAAATCAGCTGGTCGAAAAGAAGATGGCGTCCGAAGCCAACGGATGTCTATTTGAAATCGTTCAAGAATAGCCTCGCAGGGATCCGCGATCTGTTGAAGGAAATCGCTGTAGCGAATATTGTCATCTTCAATCCCTAGATATTCAAGAAGCCGTCGGTATGCTACAATATGAATGCTCGACTGGTTGCCGCCAAAGTCTAGCGGAACCATATCTGGTTCCTTGTGATTCAATGCAGCCATGACACGTTCTCGTGAATTCATTTTAGTATTCTCCGAGTTTCTTCACCAGCTCTCCCGCAATCTGCAGATTTCGGAGGACAAGGTCCAGAGGCTCCCAAGGCCATTCACAGCCAGCAGAGAACATATACTTCCCCTCTGGTTTACCTGCTTGGATTGTTTGAGTTATCTTCTTCTTAATCTGCGATGCAGTATGCAATTTATTCCCTAGAATAGTTGTATTCGTGTTACCCCTGAGGCATACTTTGTTCCCAATCTTTTCTTTTGCTGTAGCCATGTCTACTTGGAAGTCTATGTCCAGAACTGAGGTTCCTGAGTTTCTCACGAGTTCCAACATGTCATGACCTTCATTGTCTACCACAGAAATATCTCCACACACGTGGTAGAGTACTGGCACGTGCTTCTTGATATCTTTGAAGAGATTCTGGGTGGATTTGAGGCAAGCTTCCCCATAGCGTTTGGGCCCAATCTGGGAAACAGCTGAGTCACCTGCACCAATGATGTCTGCTCCAGCTTCAATCTGCATCTCAGCAAATTCCAGCTGAACTGGAAGCACTCGTCTAATGAGTCCCTGAACTAATTCATTCCAATCAGATCTACGTGCAAGTTTTAGCACATCCATAAGACCAAATAGGCAGCATATCTCTGCAAATGGAGCCTCAATCCATCCTATGACACATTGTTCATCACCAACCATCTCCTTGAGCAGGCGTACTGCATCTACTCGATCCTGAACCCGGCTTGCAGATTGCAAATCTGGCCGCTCGATAGATGCAAATTCATCAAAACTAAGATAGGTCTGGGCTACTGGGGTATGGCTTGAGAAATCAACCTCGACGCCCCATGCACTGGCCTCTCGATAGGCGTCAGTTGAAACATTCACATGGTCCAATCCAAATAGCTTGGCAAATTTGATTTGAGCCTCTACCAAGACACTCGTTCTCTTGCAGTAGGCATTGCTATAATCTATATCATCGACTGCAGCTGCAAGATGCATTATGAATGGATTGAATGGAACCCTGTCTGGTATTCCTTCAATTGCAGCCAGAGTCCGTTCCAGTGAATTCATTTTCGTCAGCAACTCGCAATGAGGAATTACCAGCTATTGACTAGTACCTGATCTCCCATGTAAGGGGTTTGCCTGGTGAACTTTCCCCACTCAAGATTAGCTTATCATCTTCGTGAATGATCTTCTCATTTTCTTCGTTGATAGTCAGTCTAGACACACGTTCAAGTTCTTTCCTGTCAAGTCGTATAGAGATTTTCCAGTTTCCCATTGTCAAAGGGGCATACATGCCCTTGTAACCAGATTTTGATTTCTCAAACTCCAACAGGGGGGAAGAGAATCTATACGAATCCATGGGCAGTGCCGGTGATAAATCCAATCCTTGCTCATTGAATTCTGCACCCAGTAGTTTAGGTATATTTTGCAGCGGCCAAGCATGTGGGTGCATGTTCATGACAGGGTAATCGGTCCATACAATTTCAGTGGCAGCACCAATGCGTTCAAGATCTCGCTCTTCTTTTGTTTCCCTGGAAGAATCTTCCTCACCTTTATGGATAGTTCCGCCAGGAAAGTCCGAAAATTCAGAATTGTATGTGTCTGGGCCACTCCAGATTCCATACCAGATTTCTGGATAGTTTTCAGCATGAAATGCCAGTGTATTCTTCTTCCATTCATCCCATGCCATCTTGCCATCAACAAGTGCCAATGCCCAGACTAGTGTCCCATTGATTGATGGCCAGATACCCGCATTTGCACCAATTCCATCATCACCAGCCATTTTATCATCTGGCCGTCCGTGAATGTTGGCTCCAGTCTTTGACGGCTGTCTGACATTCAAATCAATCGATTGAAGAAGCGCTTTCGCCTGATCTGGACTAGCAGATTCTCCAATAATTGCCCAAGGCTGTGGCTCCAGCCAGAGGTTGTCCTCTCCAACCCATCCAAGACTATCTGAAAGCCACGCACGTCTGAACCACTTTCCAGTCCATTGTGCATGAACTGCTTTTCTCTGAGCATCAGCCCGTCGCAGAGCATCTTCCGCGAGTGTATTATCACCTGAGTATCTCAATAATCGTGAGTAGATATCAAGTCCGTAAGCAGCCATTGCCGCATTGAGAACGCTTTCACCCACTTCTTCAACCAACAACTGATCATCATCTGGAACATATCCTAGGACCATTGCATCGTTCCAGTCACCATTCGAAAGACGCTGCAAGCCATGTCTTCCAGTTCCAATGGTTTCGACCAAGTGCTTGTAGCATCTGATTAGAAGATCTCGAACACTCGCCTCCCCCGCTTTCTTACCATATACTGGATATGTTGCTATCCTTTCATCTAGAAAAGCTAAGTCTCTTGTTGCCAGCACATACTCGCTGGCCAACCAGAGAAGCCATAGTTCCTGATCGCTTGGTTTGAAAGGTGAGGGCATGTACATTCCGCTTCCCGTTATGCCGTAGGGAATCACACCTTCAGGGGTCATAGTCTTGAGTGTGTATCTAAGGATGTCCTTCACGATATAGGGCTCACATAATATAAACGGTAGAGCGTGCTGAAGGGGGTCTCTTGCTGCGCCCTGGAATCCAATGATATATTGGTAGACATGACCCTGAGAAAGGATATGCTCCTTG
>JASFEL010000011.1:0-9781 GCA_050124855.1 Candidatus Thorarchaeota archaeon
GGGCTATGAGTACTACTGTGTTTCAGACCATACTCAAAGTCTGACAATCGCAAATGGGATGGACGAAGCCCGTCTTCTGAAACGTATAGATGAGATTGATGACCTCAATGCTTCAGGTCGGTGGAAGATGACGATACTGAAAGGCGCTGAGGTGGATATCCTTGCGGATGGGAAGCTCGACATTGAGGATCATGTCTTGAGCGAGCTCGATGTTGTCACAGTGTCTATTCATAGCCGGATGAAGGAAGATAGGAAGAAGATGTCAGAACGCGTCTGTCATGCTCTAGAGAACAAGTATGTTCACATCTTAGGCCATCCTACTGGTCGACTGCTACTGAAACGCGTTGAGTTAGAAATCGATCTTGAACCAGTCTTTGAAACCGCAAAGAAGAATGGAGTCCTCATGGAGCTCAATGCCAATCCTGAGCGATTAGATCTCAATGCAGGTAATCTTCGTGCAGCCACGCGAATGGGCTTGAGGATCGCAATCAATACAGACGCTCACAAAATCATTGACTTGGACTATATGCGGTTTGGTGTATATCAGGCTCGTCGAGGGTGGTTGAATAAGAACGACGTTGTCAATACATATGAGTTCTCTAAGTTGCTGAAGGTCCTCAAAAAATGAAATTTCTGAGTGGGCTTATACCCGATAATATTTGAAGTCATCCAGAAACCATCAAAACCCTTAAGACATTTTCATACCTATAAGTACAATATTGTACCATGGTGTGAGATGAGTCAATTGAGTTCAAGACGCACCCTTCTTCAACGAGCAAAGGCAATCTTCGAGCTCCTCGAGGAGAGCAATGATCCCATTCCAAAGTCCAAACTTAAGGAAATAGGGCTCAATCCGAACACTGCCGAGAAGTGGTTGGAACTCATCATGTATATTCAGCAGCGACCTTTAATTCGCTTGGTCAAGACGGAGAGCAATACCATTGTTGTGAAGGTTGAGGGCCGATATCATGCAATGAGTCGCAGAGCCTTTCAGGACAGCGACTTGACTTATGAGCAGCGTCTTAGGTCCATTGACTCCTACCTTCGTGCGTTAGTAGCGCGTGAGTTAACTCTAGACGATGCACCTCCACACAAACTGCCCTCTGAAGAGTAACTGATTTCAAAGTCACAAGATGTGACCTTATTCCGTAACCCTGATTTGTGGCTTCGTTATATATGCTGATTCTGAGTGGTAATTCTTGCGAAATATCATGGCTCTAGCAAAGAATAACCGACAACACAAGGCGCGAAGGAAGTGGACCCAGGTTCATAAGGACCATGAGATGGTCAAGCTCTACGCCCTCACTTACTTCAGGAGATAGTCTGATTGACTTCCCATGATTCTGAAGCTCAGACTTCGGGTCGGCGCAACATGCCACTTGAGAACACGAAATTGACGAGTCAACCCATTATGCTGCCAAATTTGGTATCAAGGTTTTGTGCTTTCTCATCAAGACCGTATTTGCTCCAAGCAGCAGCCGCAAAATCATGGAGGATCTTTGCAAGGTCCAATACCCTTGGTGCCCAAGTCTATTTCAAGCTTTTATCAGGAGTTCAATTTCATTTCAAGAAAGATATGGTGCCGAGGACGAGATTCGAACTCGCGATTCGAGCGCTGATTGGCAAGCAATCAACGAACCCCTACGGGAGTGGATATCCCATGGGCGTCAAAGCCTTAGATCTTGAGTCCACCGTCTTTGGCCTCTTGACTACCTCGGCTAATTCTCATAGAAATCGTATCAGTATATAGTCATTTTGGCATTCGACGCTTCGACAGGCTTATCCGTTGGATATGATGCCTGTTTCCTAAGGAGCGGATAAAGTGCCTCGTTTCAATTACGCTGACATCTCAATGTTCTACAAGACAGCTGGAGAGGGTGAACCAGTTCTATTGATCCATGGACTTGGTGGAGACCATCGTAGCTGGGAGTTCCAGGAAAAGGACCTAGCAGCTCATTTCCATATCATCATGCCTGATCTAAGAGGACACGGACAGACTACAGTTGAAGAGCTTGGGATGATGATCCCGCCAAATCTGGTAGCTGATGATTTGAACGCTCTCCTAGAACATCTTGGTCATGAAAAGGTGCATGTTGTTGGTATTTCATTGGGTGGAATGATTGCCCAGAACTTCGTACTCAGGCATCCGGAGAGGGTGGATAAGCTAGTCCTAGCAGACACTACTCCCAAGATAACGGATGATTTGATTGACGTTGTCTATAGCTGGAGAGAAGCACAAGTTGAGGGTGGCAGTGAGGCTTACTTCTGGACCTCCCTGCGTAGTGGATATAGCGATGAGTGGATCGAGAACAATCCAGACATGGTTCAATATCTGAAGGAAAAATCAGCTGATACAAATGATGAAGGAATCTTGGCAGCAGGGCTCGGGTTCTCCACAATTGAATTCACTGATCAGCTGTCCAACATTAAAGCAAAGACTCTTGTTATTCATGGCGAGGACGATCGAATCGTGAATCTGGAACTTGGAGAAATAATTCACGAGAGGATAGAGGGATCAAAACTTAAAATCCTAGAGGGGTGTGGTCACTCGCCAACGGTACAGATGACTGAAGAATTTAACAATATCTTAATCGAGTTTCTGAGTGCAAAATAAATACCAAACCACTCAAGCCCTGTCAGTTGGCATCTCTTCCAGTAATGGCTTGATTTGATCATAGAAGTCTGCAAGAATCTTACTCTTTGTTTCTTCAGTTTCAAGGATAAAGAGTCGAATCTGCTGTCCAACTTTGATCTCCTTCACGAGACCCATGTCGACAAGAGGTTGCATCACACGGTGAATAGTCGAGTGTGCCAAGCCAGTTTCCTTGGCAATTCTACTAAGATTGAAGAACTCCTTTGGACGTTCTAGAAAATGCTGAACTACCCTTGTCTGTGCCCGTGATGCAAATACCTTCTCAAGCAATTTCCTCAACTCTTGGTTCTCCTTACAGACATCATTTGTTCGGCTAGTGTAATATCCTCGTGCCAATCCTCGCGCCTTTCATCACTTGACGAAAGTTCAGAGGGTCATTTCCATTGAAGATAACAGTTGGAATCTTAGACCTTGCCACCACCCGAATTGCAACAGGATCGAACAGTTTGTACTCTCCAGCGCGTGTGCCAGACCCCGCCAATATCAAACTCAGCTCTTCGACAGTCACAGCATCAAGCTTCTTTGCGCCTGATATCTTGGGGTTCTTGTCGTAGACTCCATCCACGTTAGTTGCATTCAGCAGTAAATCCGCCTTTACAGTTTCAGCAGCAAGGGCTGCGACTGCATTGGTGGATTGACCTGGGTTTAAACCACCCATGAGAACCACCTTTCCGAATTGAATGGCAGTTTCAAGCTCGTCTAATGTTTCGATAACTTTCGGATATGCAAGATCACCAAGGGCTGCACAGAACAGCTCGGCATTGTTACGTGCGACTTTGATTCCCAACCAGTCACACTGAGCTTCGCTTGCTCCAAGCTGTCTGGCGGCAGAGATGAAGACTCGTGCTGGCCTTCCACCTCCAACTACGATGACCATGCTGTGACCATCCTCGATGATGAAGTCCACTCCTTTTGCGTAGTCTCTCACCATGTTGATGAGAATCCGGCCCGTGTCATCATATAGGAGTGAACCTCCTAGTTTCAGAACAGCTCGCATGTCGAGTCCCCTGGTACAATCTCCGAACAACTACATTTTCTTAGAGGCATTAAAGAAGCTTTCTTGAATGGACAGGATTGCCGAAATTTCGAAAGGCGATTGAGCTTACTAGAAATCTTCAACGCGCCAAGAAGTCCATCTCTTCCCAGTTTGATACAGTATTCAGTCTATCAAGGTCATCATTAGAGAGATTTATCTCAAAGGCTCCAAGGTTTTGATTCAATTGCTCCACCGAGTTCACGCCGATAATTGGCGCCGTAACAGTCTCTCTAGTCAAGACCCACGCCAGTGCGATCTGTGTTATTGATGCATCATGGGTGGCAGCCACTTCTGTGAGCGTGTCAACGACTCTGTAATTTCGTTCCTTTCCATATCTGGGGCCGGTTATCTGTGCTCTCTTAGAGTCTGGAATGACATCCTTGGCGTATTTTCCTGTGAGAAACCCACCCCCTAATGGACTGTAATTTATCACGCCCAGCCCATATTTGGTAATCACTGGTTCGAGATGTTTCTCATAGTCACGTCTTCTTGCTAGACTGTAGGGTGGTTGGAGTGAATCGTATCTTGCAAACCCGTTTCTATCACTGACCCAAAATGACTCTACAAGTTCGGCAGCTGTGAAGTTTGATGCACCGATATAGTTGATCACGCCATCATCGATGAGTTTCGTATACGCCCTCAGGGTTTCCTCCTGTGGTACGTCGGAGTCAAACCAGTGACTCTGGTATAGGTCAATCCAATCTGTCTGCAATCTTTTCAGACTCTTGTCTGCTGAGCTGAGAACATGTACCCGTGAGAGGCCTGCATCATTGGGCTTCTCACTCATCTCTCCACGAACCTTTGTCGCAATAATGAGGTCCTCCCGATTATCGCGATTTTTGATCCAGCGACCTAGGATTTCTTCAGACTTCCCAGCGTGTGAACCTTCACCCCACTTTGAATAGATGTCAGCAGTATCGAGAGTTGTGATTCCTGCTTCGAGTGCCGCATCGAGAAGTTTGAAGCTTTCCTCCTCATTGACTATCCATCCCGTCTGCATTGTACCCAGAATGAAACGTGATACCTTCAGTCCTGTGCGTCCAAGCTTCGTGTAATCCATCCAAACCACCAATAACTATAGTTAAGGCCTTGAGAGTTAACTGTTTCGGTATTGTAGGCTTAAGACATCTGACTCCATTTTATAAGAAAATAAACGAATCTAACAGCTAGTTTCGCATGGTGACGAAAGATGATCTCTAGGAAGATAATGCTCGTTTCAATAGCGATTGGATTATTGATGTTGTCTATAACATCAGTCCCTGTCAGAGCAGTTGTTGAAGGAACGACCTACTACTATAGCGCGACCTACTATCAGGAGTCCACTCAGGAGGACAATAATCCTGAGTATGATTACTCAATCAAGGGTGATTTCAGGGTCTATGTCTTTAATGTAAGCGAAGTTGGAGGCGATGACGTCATCAACTACAACTATCAGGGATATGTCTGGTGGGGAGCATTATTCTACGTGGATCACAATGACTCAGTTGATTTTCAGGATAATAAGGTGTACTGGACTATCTCAACTACTGATTCTAACTCGAATAATCGGTCAGAGTATATTGTTTCAAGTGTTACTCCAGAACCTCAAGAAAGCTGGTTTGATTGGGGAGAGCATTTGTTTGTGAATCCAATCTGGAGCACTCATGACTCGGACTGGAGTGCCGCTATAGACAATACAGCTGCAGATAACTCATCGACGCTCATTAGTCAGTCAATTGGTGATGGAAGTTTTGCATTCCAAATCGAAGTGCTAATGGAAGACTTGGGTGCGAATCTGAATGGCACTAGAACCTGCACCTACTCATCAAACTTTGATGAAGATGGTGTTTTGCTTGAAATGAGCTTCTCTGAAGCCACTAGCTGGGAAAATGAGAACACAACCATCGACATCACAGAAACTTATGAGTTGATACGAACAGCCGGACTTCCTGGTGGAGGACTCAATCTAAACATGGATGTTCCGTTGGTCGTAGCAGCTGGAATCGGTGTTGTCACTCTAATAGTCGGTTTATTGATAGGCCGACGACTCTGGGCTTAAGCATATCCTCTGGGGCGATGAACCAGTAGGCTCATTGCCTCTCAGGCTCTTCTTTAACCCTGATTTGTTGGTCAAACAGGCTTGCCCATAAGCCTTTTAATCCACACTCCTTTCAGCGGATTGAATCAGCACCAGCTGAGCCTTGTTGACATCAAGGAGAATTGATGTTTTGCCAGACAAGTTAGAACCCGTAATCAAGTCGAAGAGATGGAAACCAGAGTCTGAAAAGGAGATTCTTGACTTCTGGTTCAAAGAAAACGTCTATGCTTTCAATCCCGACTCGGGAAAGAAACTCTACAGTGTGGACACACCACCACCGTATCTTTCTGGTCCCATGCACTTGGGACAGTTTATTCATTACACCCAGATCGATATCAACGCAAGATTCCGTAGGATGCAAGGACACGAAGTGAACTTTCCTCTTGGAATAGATCGAAATGGTCTTCCAGTAGAGGTGAGAGTGGAGAAAGACCTCGGTCTAAGCATGCATGAAACCCCTCGTGAACTATTCCTGCAGAAGTGCAGGGAGAAACTTGATGCTGACGAGATCATAACTGTAGAAGGGTTCAAGCGACTCGGTATTGGTTTCAACACGTATGAAGACGAGGGTAGTTATAGGACTGATAGTCCAAGATACAGAGCTGTGACCCAGGCCACCTTCATTGACATCTGGAACCAAGGTCTTGTCTACAGTGATTATAGACCTAACAATTGGTGTTTTGATTGTGGGACAACCATTGCGGATGCAGAAGTTGAGTACTCAGAACGACCAACCATTTTGTATTACCTGTACTTCCACGTGGAGGGCATGGATTCAATCAAAATTGCTACGACACGTCCAGAGCTACTCTGTGCATGCGGGGCTGTATTTATTCATCCCAAGGATGAGCGATATCGTGGCTATGCAGGGAAAAAGGCCAAGGTTCCTTTCTTTGATTTTGAGGTTCAGATTATTGAGAGTCCTACAGCACAGATGGAGTATGGTACCGGTGCACTAATGGTATGTAGCTATGGTGATCAGGCTGATGTGATGGCTTTCCGTGACTTTGCTCTGAGACCAGTGGCAGCTATATCACCAGACGGGAAAATGACTGATGCTGCTGGTAAGTTTGCTGGGATGAAGATTGCTGATGCAAGAAAGGAGATTGTAGCGGAGCTGAAAAAGGGTGGACTCCTCTTTCAGCAAGAACAATCCGTACAGAGAGTGCCATTGTGTTGGCGAAGTAAGACTCCCATCGAATTCATCGCCATGGAAGAGTATTATGTGAAGCAAGTTCAGTTTATTGAGCCTCTGATGAAGATTGCGAAGGAAGGCACTTTCTTTCCATCACATCACCGTCAGATCCTAATTGACTGGTTGAATCGTGTGACTGTAGATTGGCCTGTGAGTAGGAGGAGGTTCTATGGTACAGAGATTCCAATCTGGTATTGCAACTCATGCAAAGCACCAGTGCTTCCAGAACCAGGTGAACTCAAATACTATCAACCATGGAAAGACGACCCCCCGTTCTCAAAGTGTCCGAAGTGTGAATCTGAGGAGGGCTTTACTGGAGAGGAACGGACTTTTGACACATGGATGGACTCGTCAATCAGTGGTCTCTATATTGTAGGCTATCCGCGTGACATGGGCCTGTTTAACAAGGCATTTGGAAATGTAATGAGGCCACATGCCAAGGACATCGTTAGAACGTGGCTATACTACTCATTATTGAGAACCTATCAACTCATGAAGAAACCTGCATTTAGCGAGATGTGGATTGCCGGTCATGTGGTGGATGAGAAGGGCGAAACAATGAGCAAATCCAAGGGCAATTCGCCTCCCCCAATGCCTTTCGTTGAGAAGTACGGAGCTGACTCAATGCGTCTCTATGGTGTCATGGAGGCTGGACTAGGAAGCGATATTCGATTCGCTGAGGATCGACTTGCTGGTATGTCCAAATTCATCACAAAGCTATGGAATATTGCTAGATTCATTTCGATGTTTCCGATTCCTGAGAGGATTGAGTTCAAGAATCTCAATCCAGTAGATCAGTGGATCCTCTCCGAAGTAAATGACATCATTGAGAAGATTCTGCCTGACTGCGATACTCTAGACTTTCATAGACCATCGATAATGATTCGAGGATTCACATGGAACCTTTTTGCAGATCATATCATAGAGCTGCTGAAAGGCAGGTGTTTCAATACGGAAGGCAAGTTCAACAAAGATGAACAAGAGTCTGGATGGTTTGCCCTTCATGAGACCCTGGAAGTGATTCTAAAGGCATTGGCACCAATAACCCCCTTCATCACAGACAAGATCTATCGTGAGTTATATTCCAAAGAGGGGATTCATAGTGAGTCCTATCCAACCCCTCAAAAAGAGTGGAAATCGAAACTGACTGAGCACACTGATCTTCTCCTCAAGACAAACGGTGGCTTCTGGAAGTTCAAGCGGGAGAATGGGCTCTCCTTACGCAAAGGACTGTCTGAAGCGTGGATATCCCCAGATTTGAAACCATGGGCTAGAGACCTACAGGCGATGCACGGGATTGAGAAGTTGAATTTCTCTGATTCGAAAGGCCAAGGAATTGAGGTCACACTTCCTGATTCTGAGGAAGTGATCTACGTGACTCCTCTCCCAGAGGAGTGAGGTTTATCCAACCTCCACATGGTTCTCATGTTCAGTAGGGCACTTCATGCTATTAGACACCAAGCAGTACTTTCCAGCCAACTCTAGGGCTCTCTCTGCCTTTGGTATGAGGTCTTCAGACTCCACGATCACAGACGCCTTCAGAAGAAGCTTAGTGAATTGGAAGCCTTTCTCTACCTTTTCAAGCGTTCCCACGCCTTCGCAAGTGAAAGACTTGAAGTCGAATCTCATCTTCCCGCTGAATGTAACAAACGTGGTCATTAGACATGAAGTTGCTGCTCCAACAAAGAGGTCCTCTGGAGAGATAATCCCTTCAGGTCCGCCAAACTCAGGTGGAGTTGCGAACTCAATCTCGGGCTTGTTCTCTACTGTGAACTTGCCTACTCTTCCATGTGTCCAATCAACTTTCACGTTATACTCGTGTGACTCGTCACTCACCATGACTCACCTAGTTTTCATGTTAAGTGTCGCTCGGAAAAAGAGTTCGGAATAGGTAGATTCTCGTTATTCACACTACAACTATCTCATCTTCATAGGCGATGGAGGCCTTCATACTATTTCCTATGAAGCAGTACTTATGGCCAAGGTAGATGGCCCTCTCAATCTTTGACCGCAGTTCCTCAGAGTCGATGACCACTCTTGACTTGATCTCGATTTTGGTGACCTCGAAACTCTTTCCTATTTGTTCAAGGATACCCGTGCCTTCGCATTCAAAGGACTTGAACTCGATATGCATCCTTCTGGTGAAATATATGAACGAGTTCATGAAACAGGCTGTGGCGGATGCGACGAAGAGATGTTCTGGCGCATACATATCAGATGTACTATCATCGCCTTTGGGTCGAACCATCTTGATGCTCTGCTTTCCCTCAGCAGACACCTCTCCACCCTTGTCATGGTCCCAATTCACTTGAACGGTGTAATGTTTCAGTTCCTCAGTCAATCATATCACTTAAAATGTAGGTTGGTAAAACCATGGGAAAAGGCTTTGGGATGGTAATCTTCCTGTCCATCAGAGCTTCAGCATCATCATCTTGAGTTTCTCAGTTATCTCCAAGGCGTCTTCCCACTTTCTCTGCCACAAGTTTCGACCAAAGAGCAGACCAGCCGCCCCTTCCTCAAGGCAGACTTTTGCCCTGTATAGAAGGTCCTCATCGCTCAACATGCTTCCTCCAGAGAAGAGCACTAGGGTCTTTCCTGCAGACTTGATGACTTTTCTCACCCTCTCTTCATAGCTGAGTTCTAGTGAATCATAGGGCTCCGGCTGTTCAGAACGCCTCTTGGGATCATCATCGGGGACGTTAAGCTTTACCGCTGCCGCTCCAAGTTCGTTTGCTATCCGAGCTGCATAATCAATTGCATAGAGCGACTTCTTTCCTCCCTTCTTATCAACCGCTTCACCACGAGGATATGACCATAGGA
>JASFEL010000012.1:0-9584 GCA_050124855.1 Candidatus Thorarchaeota archaeon
CAGCCAAAAGCAGTTCCCTCAGATCATCTGGAACTGAGGGGTGCATCACTTCAGCAGTGCCGAGAACCCTCTTGATTTCCCCGATATAGTGCTTGAGTAGAAGCCGCATGAGACCAAGTTTCTGACCGCCACGATTTACCCATAGACTGAACACCCCATTGGGTACTGCATAGATGAAGTGTCGGGTTGGCCCAGCTTCGCAGAGCACAGTTTGAAGGGAGCTATTTCGCAGCGTTCGAACCACGCGTTCTGAAGCATCATGAAGAGCAAACGACATTGCGGCAAGTCTGTCATTGGTGAACCCCTCTAGAGAAACACGAACGCCGCCACTGAGGGAAAGAAAGACAGAGTCAATATCAGGGATACTATCATGGACCTGTCGCATTAGTGCTCTCAGTGTAAGAGCTTGAGACCGATCAAGTGAGATGATTGACCGTGATGTAGTATAGGATGTGTCTTGTCCTTCAGCCACAGCAAACCCACTAAGAACACGATGGGTTTCGTCATTGCTGTAGGAACGTAGTGGAGGGAGCCTACCATCCACATGTTGACGCAGCAAGAACGAAACACGGGAGAGACTATCTTTCATCTCTATGAATAACGCCGCAAGATTCACTCTGGGTGCTGTTGTAACCGTCAAGAAGTAGTCAGGATCATTTGGAAGCGATGCAAGAAATACCTTGGAGGTTTCGGACTCCATGAGAAGATATTTGAATTCACCATGAATAAGACGTGCAACTCCATATATTGCACATGTTGATGATGCAACTGCGAATACCTCTTCCCTGCTGAACCAGACGCCTGCACTGGCAACAGGGAGCCCGTCCTTCTGAATCAGGACTACATTCTCAACGCCTGCTATCATTTTGATGTTTTGCAGCGTTTCGTTTAGCTCGTCAGTCAATCGCTCAGCTCCAGACCTAGAAGATGGTCCAATGTAGAATCTCGGAGGTCACTATATAACCACCACACAGACGGCCTTCTTCATGGTGTGGTTTTGAGCGAATCTTTAGCTAATAGTCACATGTGGATTAGTGCAGCATCTGGAACCTCTTGAAAAACTTCACGTGCGGCTTGACCGACCTTTTTACGATTACGATCAAATGTGTACACGCGGATGACATCAAGGTACACCTTCATCATCTCTGCAATGTTTGAATATTCTGAGAGATTATGAGAGATTTTCTTGCCATCAATCATCTCGAAGATTCGAATCTCCATGGGATTGAGCTGATGTGGATTGTAAGGAACTGATGGGAGAGTGGGTACATCAACAATCACTTCGTCAGCTGGTATACCCGCTAATGCCGCAATCTCATCTTGAATGCTCTCTCTAACTCTTCGTTTGGTAAGAATCTTGGAAACAAAGCGGTCTTCGGTATGTAGGACCTTTTCGAATACTGACTTGTACAAAATACGCGAGTCTAGCATGTTTACCATTGTGACCGCCTCCTTGGCATCATCAGATTCGGAGGGGTCAATCTTCCTGATTCTTGATATTAATGACATATCATCTAGTTTCAGAAACTCCTCAGGAGTTGAAAAGCTCGTCAATCCTAAAACACTGTCTGCAGCATTCATCAGCTTTACCAACATTACCTCAACACTACGAACTGTCTTGTGGTAATAGACATTGAGAAACATCTCGTATCGCGCAACAAGGAATGCTTCTAGTGCGCCCCGAGCTGCAATGTCAAACTCAAGTGTCAAATCATCAGAAACCTCTAGACTATTGATGAGTCGATGAATATCAACAAGACCATAATTGACACCACAATAGAATGAATCCCGGATTAGGTAGTCCATCTTATCAGCATCGACTTGACCAGCAACAATGGAACTAACAACTGAATCATTCTTTTTTTCGCGTCTTCCACGAACCAGGTTGGCTATTCGGTTCTTGGATATTCCGTTATCCTCGAGCAGGTCTCCAACTTCGCTTTCACGGATAATCCACTCAGTCACGTCTTCGTGATTCCAGCCTCTTCGTTCAATCAGTGACTCTTCAAACACATGGCTGAACGGGCCATGACCCATGTCATGAAGGAGACCTGAGATTCGTACCTCTTGAAGGGTTTTCTCACCAAGATTCATTGGTCCAAGTAGCTTCTTTCCAATCAGACCTGCAAGAAACATAGCGCCAATGCAGTGTCCGAAACGCGTATGTTCGGCGGCTGGATATACGAAGTGGCCACCAGAGAGTTGTTTTATCCGTCTGAGCCGTTGATAAGGCTTAGAGTTAATGACTTTGGACTCAAGTTCTGTGAGCCCGATAAAACCATGAATAGGATCGTTCAGCTCCATTATGAAATCCATAAGAGTCCCTCAGTGACCTACATCTGTGGGTTGAATGACCTCAGTTCTCGAATTAATTCTTCGGAAGCTAGGTCTGAAACGCAGAGAGGTAGGTGAATACTATCCGCAATTTTGACAGCAAGTGGATCAAGCTCCTTAACTCCTTGTAATATCACAGCGGCTGGCTTGACCGCAGCTGAAGTGCCAATCTGACTCGCCTTTATTGCAACCATGGGAGAGCGCCCAGTGGAAACATTCGTGAGAATCGCGGCTCTTTGAGTGGTCCCCCCATAGAGTCGAAGAAGCTGTTGTGGTGTCAAACTGACAATGGCCTTTACACTGTCTAGTGCTGTATAGCCATATATGTCACGATCTAGGAGGTTACCATGTGTGAGGATTTTGCATTCAAGCCGATTGACAAGAAGACGCGCTGGCACAGGTAGCCCAAACTCCCTACTATCAAGAATTGCGTCAGATGCTATTTCTGGAGCTAAGAGTTTCTCAAGTGCCATAGCAACCCTTCCCCCATTAACGGCATCCATCTCGATTAGACCTTCAACGAATCGTTTTATGGTTTCAACGCGAGGTGATTTCCTTCTGCCACTTTCATAATCACTGATTACAGATGGCGATACACTGAGATGTTTTGCTAGGTGTTTCTGTGATATTTGAAAACGCTCACGCCAGCGTTTCATTATAGCTCCCGGATCATTTTCTGCGAGGCAGATCTCCCCTGCCATGGCCTCTGCTAGCCTATGGAGTGCCTCACTTCCTTCCATAGCATGACTTCAGAAAGGCGTTTCTGATAAAGATTTGCGAAGTAGTTAAACGCTACTGTATCTTATGCGGCACCGAAGGACTCAAAGAGAGCTCGTTGCTCAAAGCAGTTTGGTTGAAGCTATGTTCTTCACATTCTTAGTTGGCACTGCCGGGTCAGGAAAATCGCTTCTTACTTCATCTCTTGAAAAATGGTTGGTAGAAGCAGAAGCAAGCGTCACTGTCGTAAATCTTGATCCTGGGGTTGACGATCCACCTTACACAAGTGATGTAGATGTTCGTGAATATGTGAACTATGGCGAAGTTATGCAGCAGTTTGGTCTAGGTCCAAATGGTGCTCTTGTTGCGTCACTGGATATGGCTATAGGTCACGTGGGTGATTTACGAGATGAGATATTCGATCTTGATCGTGATTATGTCTTGGTCGACTGTCCAGGACAAATGGAGCTTTTTGCTTATCGAAACTCTGGACCTTTGATAGTATCAAGCCTCATGGGTCAAGACCCCGCTGTTTCACTCTATTTGCTTGATTCGAATATAGCTCGTACACCAGTTGGATATCTCTCTTCAATGCTCCTTGGTATCTCGATAAGCATTCGTTTCGGCCTTCCACAAATCGGGGTTCTAAGCAAGCCTGATATTCTCATGGAGGAGCAAATAGAAGAGATATTATCGTGGTCGACTGAAAGCTACCTTTTGGAAGAAGCACTTGATGGTAGTTCTAGTGGTCTTGTTCGGGAATATTCCAGTGCAATCCTTCGTATGCTTGATGATATTGGTGGGGGTAGTGCTGTGGTTCCAGTATCAGCAAAGCTCATGGAAGGGATTGAAATTCTATATGGTGAACTTCAGCGTGCATTCTTGGGTGGAGACAACCTGATAGTCTGAGCAGGGATTTGAATTGCAGACCTTCTTTGTGATTATCTCGGGGGAGGATATCAACCTCGCCAAGGCTGAGATCGATTCATTGATTGATTTAGCAGGAACTAATGCGAAAGTTACATGGCTTGGTCAGCTGGGTCAGATCGAGTCAGCCTATGATTTGACACCTTTTCTGTTGGAAAGAGCTGCTATGATAAAAGAGGCCGGTGTCATTATTGGCCAAGGACCATTTTCTGATACTTCTATGGAATGGCTTTCAGATGATGCATTAGCAACTTGTGTGAAACCAACGGAAACATACTCAGTTAGGACCAAATCTTTTGCAGGAAAATATGTAGAAGAAAGAGAAAGAATGAGTGCATTACTGGGTGCTCGCATCAGAAATCTGACGAATGCAAGAGTGTCTTTAGAAAAGCCGGATGTCAAAGTGCTTGTTATAATAACTCCTGATAGAATACTAGTTTGTGTTTCAAAAGAATCGAGATTGAGGCAGGAATTAAGGCTCAGAGAACCAGGACGAAAGCCCTTCTTTCACCCGTCAATGATGAATTCCCAATTAGCGAGAGTGATTTGCAATCTTGCTGGAGTAAGACCCAAAGCAACCGTACTAGATCCATTCTGCGGTGGAGGTGGTATTTTATCCGAAGCGGTCATTCTAGGCGCCAGGGTATTGGGATGGGACCTTAACTGGCGTCTAATTATGGGTGCGAGGCGTAATCTTGCAGAATTAGGTAAAGAAACCTCTGTGATTCAAGCCGATTCACGTTGGCCACCCATATTGACAAAACAGGTTGACTGTATAACTACCGACCCACCATATGGTAGGGCTAGTTCAACTCGAGGTGCGAAAGCGAGAAGACTTGTCCTATCTTTCTTAGAGCATATACCTGAGATTGTTAGGGAAGGAGGGCGTCTATGTATCTGTGGAAGCCATGAAATGGGAATCAAAGAGATGATACAGGACTTGGGTTTCACTATGAAGTATCATATTCTTGTGCCAGTTCATAGTGGTCTCACACGTGAAGTCATAGCAGCACAATTCTAACTGATAACAACTCTTCCATCCTTTGTAGGGGGCACGAACCAAATGAGGAATCTGTTGAAATCATCCTCATCCTCAAATGTGATTTCTAGCTCAATGTATCCTAATGGGGGATCTTCTTCAGTCTCGTCGACAAGTCGTATCTTTCCATGGTATGCTGCCTGTTTGTCAAAGAATACGGAGGTCTTGATTCCATCCCAGTTTGACTGCACTCGTTTTCGGACTGCATCAATAATCCGTAGACTGTGAATATGTTGTTGTATGTAATCAAGAGAACTTCGTTTGCTCGACTTGAGCATTAGATAGCCATCCTCAGTTTCGTGGCAAGAACTGTCCGAAACAAATAGTTGGGTGAGCGCGGAACAAACACGTTCTATGTCCTCTGTGGGGTAGATTGGACACCTAACAACAGTATCCATTTACGCAAACCTCTGAACAAGAGTTTTGGACTCGTTTTGTAGATCCTCTATGGTTCCTTCATTGACCACAACAATATCACTTAGTGCAATTACCGCTCCTAGACCAACAGATATCTCGCGGAGATCTCGCTCTCTGAACGTGGCCCAGTCCTGTGGGTCATCCTCTCGACCACGTTGTTGTAAGCGTGAGAAACGTGCTTTTGGTGAAGAATGCACACAGACAATACATACTTCTTCTGCATAGTCATCGAACACATCAACCTCGGCGAGGCTTCTGCATCCCTCAATTACGACTAATTCAGAATCAGAGTTTTTCAGACTCTCCACGCAGTGCATAGCCACCGCACCTGGACCATCCCGCTTGCGAAGCTCCAACATGACAAGTTTGTTGTTCTTAGGATTAACATCCATGCCGCGTCGTTCCACTTCCTTGCGTATGACATCACCCATGACAATGACCGGAAGACCAGCAGTAAGAAACGTTTCTGCAACCGTGCTTTTACCGCCACCAGGCATCCCAGTTAGTATTACGAGCTTCATGGTCAGGTTCCCTTGGGTGCGAACTGGCACTCCACTTTACCCTTGCGGTCGTCAGTCTAATATGGTGCTATGTGACTTTCATTATTCGAAATCAATGAGGTGAAATCGTGTCTTCTGCTAGTAGAGTGTTCCTTAGTGTTGACATTGAAGACGATGAACTTCTCTCTAGGATTGCTCACATTCAGTCAAAACTAGATAGGCAATCAGCAAAGATGAAGATAATTGAACGAGAGAACATCCATTTCACATTGAGGTTTCTTGGCGATACATTGCATACAAAGTTGAAAGCAATTAGGGATGGTCTGTCGGGAATCCAATTCGGCCCGTTCACAATCCGAATCGATGGTGTTGGTGCTTTTCCAAACGCTAGACGCCCAAGGGTGATTTGGGTGGGAGTGACTGAGAATGCAGACAAGCTCACCGACCTGAAACTGGAAATGGACGACTTTCTTGGGAATTTAGGTTATTCACGTGACAGGAAGTTCCATGCTCACGCCACAATTGCACGAGTTAGGGCGGTACGTGATCGTGATCAAATGGTGAGGAACATTGAGAGCCTGGCCAGTGAAGCAGTGGGTACAATGTCAGTTGAGTGTTTCAGGATGACCAAAAGCACACTGACCTCTTCTGGACCAGTTTATGAAACTCTATGGGAAGTACGAGCTACGTGAAAAATGGTGGGCCGGGGGCGACTTGAACGCCCGATCTCTTGCATTCTGTGACTTGAGGCCCTAGGTCCTTAGTCGCCCCAAGCAAGAATCATACCAAGCTAGACTACCGACCCTTGCAGTCGTTGTCGTAAACCGATGTCAAGATAAACGTTATTGCAAAGTATTTTGGAACACGTGTTCTAAAAGATGACAATTCATGGTGTAGGGGGTCTACACTTATCTGAGGGGAATGAACCAAAGAGGGTCTGGGATATAGAAATGACCACAGATTTACTCTATCATGAAATGTTCACTAAACATGTGATGTCACCGGGTCATCCGGAAAGTCCTGAGAGATTGATTTCGGCTATGAAACACATCCAAGAGACCGGTCTTCTTGAGGAAACAAAAGTCAGGATTGTTGAGGCTATACCAGCCAATCTGGATTTGGTCTGTTCTATTCACGGAAAGCAGTACATCGATATGGTCAAGGCCAAGTCCGAGAGCGGGGGAGGATACTTCACACTGGATACAGCTGTTAACAAGCACACCTATAATGCTGCGATGTTAGCAGCGGGTGCTGGAACATTGGCTATGGATAGAATCATGGAAGGTGTTTCTAAGAATGCATACGTGTTATGTCGACCACCAGGACACCATGCAGAATATGATAGAGCCTTCGGTTTTTGCTTCATCAATAACGTGGCTGTTGCAGCGAAACATCTCATTCAACGACATGGAGTCCAGAGAGTACTAATTGTAGACTATGACGCTCACCATGGGAATGGAACCCAGAATGCATTCTATACAAACAATCAGGTCCTCTATATAGGACTCCACCAAGATGGACGAACACTATTCCCTGGCTCAGGGTTTCCAGACGAGATTGGTTCAGGTGAGGGCAGGGGGTACAACGTCAATCTTGCAATGTACCCAGGAGCAGGCGACAAATCCTACGATATTGCGTTTTCCGAGATTGTCGAGAAGATTGGCGAATCGTTTAGTCCTGAGTTTGTGCTCATTTCATGTGGCTTTGATGGACACTTCAGTGACCCGTTGACCGTATTGGGTTTGACTACCTCTGGAATGGCAATGATGAACTCACGACTGAATTCAATGGCAAAGAAGCTCTGTGAGGGGAAAATCGCGTTCTTCCTTGAGGGGGGTTATGACCTTGATATAGTAGGAAAGTGTTCACGTAACATAATCGAAGAACTCAGTGATACTGATACTACATCATATAATGATGTCCATTCTGAGAGCGAAAATTGCACCCAGCACACAAAAGAGCTCATTGATAGACTAAAAGACACCTTGATTGATATTCATTTTTAGTCGTTCTCGATTTCAAAGTCCTCGAGAAGAGTCTGAATCGAGTAGGTGTCTTCATCATCTTCAGGTTCAATAGGAGAAGTGGTTTCGCCTTCCGTGACCGGTACATCTACTCCAAGCTGTCTTTTTATTGATTTGGCTAAGGAAGTGCCTATGGTTGGCACACGGGCAATTTCTTCAAGTGATGCATGATAGAGGTCAGACTGGTTCTTCATGCCATTGGCATATAACATCCTGCCTCTTATACGACCGATTCCTCTGAGTGTGACAAGATCCAGTAGTTCTCTTTGCACTCCATATTTGAGACGAAACCGAAGATTGTAGAAGAATGGAATATGCTGTGTAGCATTGACTACTCTTGCAATCTCTGATGCTGAATAGACTAGCCACTCTGCAGTCTGAACATACCTGTGAACATCACCCATACCTACATTGAATCCTTCAGTGATTTCACGTTCCGAACTCTCAGAGATCCACTCTTCAAGCAGTCGTGCTGTCTTTACTTCTGCAAGATACTGCCCATAGTCTTCGATCTCATCTATTGGTGGTTCAATCATGAAGTCATTCTTGTGTTCTTCTACAAAGGAGTCGTACTCATCAAAATCGGTTCTAGTTAGGTAGGTGATTTGTTGATCTGGAGAATGGCATATGAGATGTAGAGCACCAATGGGCGTGACCTCTTTGGCCTCAGAGAGAGCATCACGGAGTAGTATGGCTGTATAGGGATCAATGTACAGTCTAGATGCCCTCCTACCCAAAGGTGTAGCAGAGTATACTCCAGATTCTGTGCTTTCAATCAATTGACCATCTTGAAGGAATATCAGTGCTGACGAAACATGGTGTTGAATTTCTAGTGGGTCAAATTGGCAAGAGAAGAACGTGCCTTTGATCAATAAGTCAACTTCATCTCTGTTTCGTGTCATATCAGTCGCAATGGCTGCGAGCAGGTGAGAACGAAGAGCGGAAGGTGATGCGAGCTTGGATGTGATCCTCTCTGGATCGGCTAACACATACTCGTCAGTCAGTGCATCGCGTTCTAGCTCGGATTTGGCAATGAGAATAGCCTCTCCATAGCTGTCGTATTTTGGGCGACCAGCCCTTCCAGCCATCTGTTTGTACTCAAGAACAGGAATAGTGTAGCTTCCTCTGCCTTGTTCAAAACGTCGATAGTCGCGAATGACAACACGTCTGGCAGGAAGATTCACACCAGCAGCCAAGGTAGGAGTTGCAATAACGACCTTCAACATGTCATCCTTGAAGAAGTCTTCAACCAATGTGCGTTCGTTGTTGTCAAGTCCAGCGTGGTGAAAAGCCACACCCGAAGCAATGACTCGAGCAAGAGTCTTCGTCGCTTCTGGAGCCGAGGGTCTTTTGGACAGCTTCTTAGCTGCTTTCGTCAACAGCCCTTGTGCGTCTACATTGAGATAGGGACGGACAGCCGAAGCAATCTTCTTGGCCACTGCAACGGTCGATCGCCTGCTTGATACAAAGACAAGAGCTTGCCCCTTTTCATCCAGAATGTCGCATACCACATCACTAACTATCTCAGGTCGTCTTCTCGGAATGGATTTGGACCTACCATCAAGAATGAATGAGATCTTATTATCAAAATAGACCCCTTCTCTCAATGGTACCGGTCTCCATGTA